>CAUSIX010000122.1:0-5430 GCA_963531555.1 uncultured Oribacterium sp. | reverse complement strand
AAGATAAAGCGGATAGAACAGTATGTTTTAGAAAATTTTGAAGAACTGGACTTGGATGATCCGATAGAAGAGGGATATTGGGAGGAGTATCAAGAGATTCCCGGGGCTTCGCAGAAAGAGATAGAGGCTTTTGAGAAGAAGTTCTCTATCAAGCTACCAAAAGACTTTAAGGCACTTTACAGCTATAAAAACGGAAGCAAATATTTCAGCATTTTACCTTCTACAATCCATGATGTGGAAATGTCATTTTCCCTGATGAGTTTAGAGCAGATGGAGAAGACAAAGCAATATTTTCAAAACAGAGATGCTCTTCTGACAGAGTTTCCGGACTTTTTCACCGAAGAAGAAATAGAGAAAATGCGGGATGGCAGGATCAAGCCTTATCTTTTTCATAAGCAATGGATTCCCTTTGCGGAGTATTGTTATAGTTGTTTTTTGATGCTGGATTTTGATCCGGATAAGGAGGGAAAAGAGGGACAGATTCTTTGCTATATCCATGATCCGGATGAGGTGATTTATGCCGCAGCAGGACTTTCGGAGTTCGTGGATGAGATTTTACAGACTCTAGACTGAGGGGAATCCGGATTTTGATATTACAGGGAAGCATTAATGATAACGGGAATATTGTCCGAGGAAGGGATGCTTATGGAAGCAATAAAACTACCGAAGAAGTACCGAGACATTTGTGAGGAAATCAAAAATGGCTCCTATGAAAGTTTGTCGAAGCTGGAAGCTTTTGAAAAGAAGTTTCCCCATCAAAATCTTGCGGTAAGGGCCGGAGTGGAGTTTTTTGACCGAAAGTATGAAGAAGCGGTAAGCCATACCCTTCTTCTAATGCCATTTTGGGATGAGTGGTATTACTCCAATGTGGCTAACGAATATATGATGGCCATGTGTTTTGCGGCAAAGAAAATCGGACGGGAAGCGGAAGCTAGTCAGGCTCTTCAGGAAGAACAAAGTCGCTTAATGGAAGCAGAGGAAGAGAAATGCCTTAAAGGCTCATGCCAACGATACAATTATTGCAAGATTCTCCTGAACTATATGCAGCAGGATATTTTACCGGAATCAAGAAGCAAGAATTATCAGCTGCCAAAAGTGCCGAAAACAGCTTCGGAATTGATAGCAGAAGGAAAACTAAATCCCGAAAAAGACTTTGATAAGATGAAGCTTTTGAATTTACTTTTTATGAAGGGCAGTCCGGAGGATACAGTAGACTATTATGAAAGAATCAAGGACTTGAATCTTGGGGAACTTTATTACGAGCAAGCTTGTATTTGTTATCGGTATCTTGGACAAAAAGACAAGGTATTGGAAGTGATAAAGCGCTGGGCAAAAAGCAAGCTTTGGGATGTAGCCAGTCCTACGCAGGTTCGCCCCATGAGCTTCTTTATGCATCCCTTTTTGCATGAATATCTGGAGAATGAAGAGAGTTTAAAACGAATTAGGGAAGCTATCTTCGGATAAAGTTCGGACGAAGATCAGGGAGGAAAAGGATGAAGGAGAAGTTCGGAATGCTCCAGCTAGTTGATATAAAAAATGCTAAGACAAAATTTATCTAAGTAATTCATCAATATTTTTCTTTGCATATAATAATCTTCTTACTTCCATTGTATTGCCTATTACTACATAGAAAATCGAGAAGTTTCTTACATTGATTCTGTAGTAAACTTGCTTTCTTAATTTAAAAGATTGGTACTTTGGAAATGAAAGAGGCATTTCTAGTCGTTTGCTGATTGCGAATTCAATATCATCAAGCAATCGGTGAGCTGCACCCGGATTTTTGAGAGCATTGGTGATATAGTCTGTTACTTCGTATAAATCTTCTTGGAAGATGGGGAGAAAACTTAAGTTATATTTTGGCTTGTTCATTAATCCTTCTCCTTACAGAACCAAAAACTTCAGATTTAGAGAGTCGAGTTGTAGAGCTTGCTGCAAGGGCATCTGCTTCATCCAGTTTTTTTTCTGTATCATCGGTCAAGGCGGAATATTGTTCAAGACTCATTAAAACCATTGTTCCATACCCATTTTTTGTGAGAAATACTGGAGCATTGGAATTAACAACAACATCTTCAATTTCGGGAAATTTGTTTCTTAAGTCGGAAACCGGACGGATATTAATCATAGGGATTCTCCTTTTTGCTTTATTATCATAATAATATTGTTATTTTATCAGAAAAAGGAGA
The DNA here is from genome assembly GCA_963531555.1 of uncultured Oribacterium sp. Classification (GTDB taxonomy): domain Bacteria; phylum Bacillota; class Clostridia; order Lachnospirales; family Lachnospiraceae; genus Oribacterium. Next base: position 3,247 of record CAUSIX010000122.1, on the reverse strand, counting down.
AAGAACAAGGGGGATAGTTATATTTCGAACAAGTTGTGATACAATAAATTATCTTTTTGTACAGTATTTAGCTTCGTTGGGAACTGATTACGAGCAAGCTAGTATTTGTTATTTGTATTTCGAACAGAAACGAATTAGGGAAGCTATCTTTGGATAAAGTTCGAATAAAGATCAGGGAGGAAAAGGATGAAAGAAAAAACTGTCAGAGTGATCAAAATTGGTAAGGAAGCCCTGTATGAATTTCTCTATGAAAATATCATCTCGCAGGAAGAAAGTCTCTTGCAAGTGCCTGCTACAGAGGTGATGAATAGCTTTGCCATGGACTGGGAAAAGAGAGAGTTTATTTTCATGGCACATCAGGCGGAAGATGCAGATGGAGAATTAATTTCTTTGCCGAAAGAAATTCAGCCGGAAACATTGCTGAAAGCCTTGCCGGAAACGGCTGAATCTTTGCTGGGACGAGGAAAGGTCTACCGGGACTATAGCTTTGAGGAACTAAAAGAGCTTTGCGAAGAAAACGGAGATCACGAAGGAAAGTGAGTACTTTTTATGAAGTATAGGGATTGGAATGAAATGCAACGGAAACTGGAAGCGTTATATGTTTTGGATAATGCTTTGACAGATCCTTCCGAAGAGTATCTCCGCTTAATTCGAAAGACAGAAGACGGGGAAAAACTTTATTATCATATAGATAATGGTGCAGGTGATTCCTTATCCGTGATTTTTACGAAAAAGCTGGTGCTGGTGAAAGGCTTCGCACATGAAAATGTTCTGAACCTGTTTGAAAAGGAAAAAGAGGAGCAAAGCTTAGTGGAGCGGATGTATGCCGGGCTTCCGGAGGAATATCAATCTCTCTTTTCACCGGAGGAAAAGAGGGAAACGACTTTTTTCCTTTGGTATGACGGAGAAGTACATCAAAATTCCATAGCAGAAAAGGATGGTGGGAAGTGGCTGTTAGCGTATGCCTTTGAAAGTTTCAAGAAATTCCGGGACTTTGCCAAAGACTATTATGAACAAGACTTTTCGGAGAGCTTACTCCGGAAATTATATGAGGAGGGAGTCCTTTCGGATAAAGAGTTAGAGGAACTGATTTCCGACTAAGGCAATGCCCGGACCTCAAAAACTTGGAGGGGTAAAGAAGATGTTAACAATATTCACGATAATAGTATGTGTGGTTTCTTATTTCATAAATATTAATGCATTTTCATTGTACTTTTTCTATGTTATGGGATTTGTAATAGTAAAAGGGTTTTTATCGAATACGTTAAAGGACGTATTCAACATAAGAAAAGTGGAAGCAATTTATAACGAGGTAGGATTTATGAATTCCTTAGACTCATTTACCTCACTATTAATAATCACTGTTTATTATGTTTTTAGAGAGTATGAACAGTTTAGCATGGTATATCTGGTTCCGCCTGTTTTATGTTACATTCTGATTTATAGATTTTTATTTTGGGATATGACATATAAAATAAGTCGTTTATGGAAGTAAGAGAACGAATAGACGATTCGTTTAGAGGAATTGTATATAGATGTAAAAATTCTTCCGGGTTTTAAAAAAGAAGTGTTTTTTCACAGCCTTCAGTTATAATGGAAAACAGCAGAATCAAGATAGTATCAAAGAAGCTAAGCAACAGAATCAAAGATGATATTAAAGAAGTGAAACCAATAAAATCAGAACAGAATCAAAGAGAACCAAATCATAGAATCAAAGGAGGTTTCAGACAATGAAGTTTTTAGAGGAAGCACGGGCGTATCAGGACAATATGATTGCTGACTTGCGAGAGCTGGTAAAGATTGAATCCGTGCGGGATGACGATGCGGCAACGAAGGAGGCACCATTCGGGCCAAACATTGCAAAGTGCTTGGACAAGGCCTTGGAAATCGGTAAGCGAGACGGTTTTCAGGTGGAAAATGTCGATGGCCATGCCGGTGTAATTCAGTACGGGAATTTAGAGGAGTCGGTAGGCATACTGGGACACTTGGATGTTGTTCCTATCGGAGACGGTTGGCACTTTGACCCCTTGGCAGGAGAAATTAAGGACGGCTATATCATGGGAAGAGGGACCTGTGATGACAAGGGCCCTGCCATTGCAGCATATTACGCTATGAAGATTTTAAAGGATAAGGGTTATAAGCTAAAGCACAATATCCAGATGATTTTAGGTACCGATGAGGAAAATACCTCTGCCGGCATTCTTTACTATAAGAAGGTGCGTAAGAATCCTATTATGGGAATCGTACCGGATGCGGAGTTCCCCTGTATCTATGCGGAAAAGGGAATTTTGGACTTTAGTGCTGAAGGAAAAATCGATTCCTGCATAAAGTCTATGCAGTCCGGCACAGCTTTTAATGTAGTAATCGGTAAAGCGGATGTAATTGTGGATAAGCCGCTCGAAAAAGAGTATTTTGAGAAGTTCCTGCTTGCTAACGGACTAAGCGGAGAATGCCATCAGGATGAGGAAGGCGCGCATTATCATATCGACGGTAAGCCCTTCCATGCTTCTCGCCCTTACATGGGTGTGAATGCGGCGGTGAAGATGTTTGAATTTGTCGGAAGCTGTTATAACGATGCCTTCAGTTTAAATGCAGTGAAGCTGTTCAAGGATCCGTACGGTGTCGGCCTGAAGGTGGAGTATGACGGTGCCTATATGGGACCCTTAACCTTTAACTTAGGTAAGGCAAATATAGAAAATGCGAAGGTTTATTTTGCCTTGGATTACCGTTATCCGAATGAATGTGAAGGAAGCGATTTACTAAAAAGAAGTGCGGACATCATTCAGGAAGTCTTACATATTGATACGTGCTTAGTAGATGATTCCAAGTGGCTTCTGAACAATCCGGACAGTGAACTCATTAAAACTTGTCTAAAGCACTACCGCGCCTTTAGCGGAGATACCTATACACCGCCTCTTCGTATCGGCGGAGGAACCTATGCGCGCAGCTTTGAGAATTTTGCCGCCTTCGGTCCGATTTTCCCGACAAGAGAATATGCATCATGGGTTGGCGCAGAGCACGAGGCGGACGAGGGATTTGAAATAGAGACGATGCTTCTGGCGTGCGCGATTTATGCTAATGTACTCTATGATTTAGCATGTGAAAAATAAGAGCATTTGAAAAGAAGGGGCTGTAAAAAATCAGAATAACTTTCTAAGCAATATAGGACTTGGGGGCACGCTCTCGCTAACCTCGCCTGACTGAGCAGTGGTTTTGTTAACCACTGCTCACTTTGCTTCGCAAAGCA
>CAUSIX010000121.1:0-5440 GCA_963531555.1 uncultured Oribacterium sp. | reverse complement strand
CTTTTGGAGAGCGGTGATATTTCCCAAAGCGAATATGAGCAGGCGGAAAGTGCCTTAAAGGATGCGAAGGCTAGTCTCGGAAGCTTCAAGGTAAGCGGAGGTAATGTGCAGGTCTCCGAGAGTTATGATTTGCAAATTAAGAGCGCGGAAGAAGGTTTAAAGAAGGCACAGAGTGCCGTGGATTCCGCTGAGATTAAAGCACCCATTTCCGGAACAATTACCAGAGTAAACGTGGAAGCCGGGCAGTTTGCGGATAACTTACAGGACGGAAAGCCTATGTTTACGGTAGAGAATCTGGATCAACTGGAACTTTCCATCAGCGTTTCCGAGTATTCCATCGGAAAGCTAAGTCTTGGACAGAAAGCGATTATCAGTGCGGATATCTTAGGAGAGGATAAGCTGGAAGGAGAGGTTTCTTCCATTTCTCCGACAGGAGAAGCAAAGGGTGGAAATTCCGCGGAAAGAGTCATCCCGATTAAGATAAAAATAGACGGAGATAAGAAGGGGCTCCTGTCCGGTATTACCGCTAAAGCGGATATCGTGCTTTCCGAAGCCAAGGATGTCTTTGTGGTCCCGCTTTCCGCGGTGATTACGGGTGAAGATGGAAGCAGTCAGATGGCTTTTGTGGAGGATGGAAAAATTCATATTGTGCCGGTAAAAACCGGAGTGGAAAGCGATGTTTCCGTAGAAGTCAGTCCTTTAAAAGAGGATGCCGTCTTTAAAGAGGGCGCCCATTTCGTAAGTGCTCCGGATGCAAGTCTTACCGAAGGATTAGCGGTTAGCGAGATGCCGAAGGACAGTGTCGGAGAAAGTGTCAGTGCAAGTGAAAGCGGTGTTGTAGTAAAATCAAACTAGGATAAAAAAATGAATGATATACTCATTGAACTAAAAAATTTAGTGAAAATATATGATACCGGAGCCGTAAAGGTCTTGGGACTCAATCAAATAAATCTGCAAATTAAAAGAGGAGAGTTCGTGGCTATCATGGGACAGTCCGGATCCGGAAAATCAACGCTTATGAATATACTGGGTTGTCTCGATAAGCCAAGCCTCGGAAACTATTTTCTGGACGGAGAAGATGTTGCCGCCATGGATCCGAACACCTTAAATAAGGTTAGAAATGAGAAAATCGGCTTTGTCTTCCAAAGTTTTAACTTAATCAGTCGCATGAGCGCCCTTAGAAATGTGGAAATCCCCATGATTTATGCGCATAAGAAGTCTCCGGCGGCGCGGCGTGAAAGAGCGGCAATGCTTCTGGAGAAGGTAGGGCTTAGCGGAAGAATCCACCATCAGCCGAATGAAATGTCCGGAGGACAGAGGCAGCGTGTAGCCATTGCAAGAGCTCTTACCAATGAGCCGCCCCTGATTCTTGCCGACGAGCCGACAGGAAATCTGGATACGGCAAGCTCAGTGGAAATCATGGAAATGTTCTCCGCCCTTCATAAGGCGGGAGCAACCGTTGTCGTGGTTACGCATGAGGAAAATATTGCGGCCTATACGGACAGGATGCTTCGCTTTTCGGACGGAAAGCTTATTTCCGATAAGAAAAATGAGAATCCGACAGCGGTTCGGGATTTGAGTATTTTCGAGGGTATGTATAAAGGAGAAAGTCATGTTTCTTGAGAATGTAAAGATGGCACTGGGGTCTCTTCGTGCCAATAAACTGCGCTCATTCCTGACGATGCTGGGTATTATTATCGGAATCGGTTCGGTGATTTCTATCGTATCTATCGGAGACAGCATTCGAAAGATGTTCTCAGACCTTTATAAAAATTACGGCGTGACACAGGCCGCTATCATGATTAATCCCTCTATGGATTGGAATGATTTGCGAGAGAGTGATGAATTCACTTTGGATGATTTTAATAATTTTAAAAGGATTTTCGGCAGTCGTATCGACTATGCGGATAATAGCCCCTATGAAAGCATTGATGTCAAAGTGGGAAGAAACCGACTGAAGGTAGGTCTGTCCGGTGTAGAGTGCAATTTTATCGATTTTCAGCCTTTAAAAATTTTAAACGGAAGGGCATTTTCGGAGAAGGACGTGAGTGAGAGGAAGCCTGTCGTCATGATTTCCGAGAACACGGCACTGAAACTTTTCGGTACCGAAAATGCCACAGGAAAGCATTTTCGTGCGGACTTTCATGGAGAGGTACAGGATTTTTCCGTTATCGCGGTCTATCGAAAGGATTTGAGCCCTATTGAAAAACTGCTTATGGGCTCGCAGGACAAAAACGGAGAGGCCTTTGTGCCATGGACGATACTTACCGGACCTGCAGATACTTTCTCTATGATTCGCTATTATGGGAAAAAGAATTTTACAGTAGAGGAAATGAATAGCTTGAATACGGATATCAAGAATTATTTTTCCCGTGTGAAAAATCGTAAACCCGAGGACTGGTATATTTCTTCCGTTCAGGATGAAATGAAACAGGTGGATGGTGTCATGGGCGGTCTCTCCGCGGCAATTGGCGGCATTGCAGCGATTTCCCTTCTGGTTGGCGGTATCGGGATTATGAATATCATGCTGGTAACGGTTACGGAGAGAACGAGAGAAATCGGTATCCGAAAGGCGCTCGGTGCAAGCCGGGAGGATATTCTCGTGCAGTTCCTTACAGAATCGGCACTGCTTTCCGCACTGGGAGGGCTTATCGGCGTGATTCTTGCGAGTACGCTTGTTCATCTTGGGGCCATGGCCTTTAATTTGACCGTAGTGGTAAAGCCCGGAATTGTAATTATAGCAGTTGTCTTTTCCGCCATTGTCGGAGTATTCTTCGGAATTTATCCTGCCAATAAGGCGGCAAAAGAAGATCCAATTGTGGCACTTCGATATGAATAATTCTCCTTCACTATGTGTATAATGGTACTTCGCTAAGAATAATTCCATTTCAATGTGCATAATGAAACTTCGATAGGAATAATGCATTTAGCTATGAATAAGAGGTAGCGAATAAGATAAAAAGAAGCTATACTGATGAAGTTGATATCTATTTTCAAAAAATGCATATAGTCATACATTTTAAGGAGGAGAGCAATGACAATCAGAGAGGCTATGGAGAAAAGACACATGGTAAGAAAGTATAAGGATACTGTTTTACCGGAGGATATTGTAAAAAAGCTGAATGAAAGAATCGAGGCTTTAAATAAAGAGCATCATTTAAATCTGGTACTTCGTGTGGAAGACGGTACCGCCTTTCAAGAGTTGATCGATAAGCTGATCACGAAGAATGCCAAGAACTTCATTATTCTTGCTGCAGATCCCGCTGACGGCGTAGAAGAGAAAATCGGCTACAGCAGTGCAGACATCATGCTCTATGCGCAGGAACTCGGTTTAAATACCTGGTGGGTAGGCGCAAGCTTTAATAAGGATGCCGTAAAGAAGGAGTGCCCAAATCATACCGTATACGGTGTGATTTCTATCGGCTACGGTGAAGAGCAGGGAAGTGTGCACCACAGTAAGGATGACTTCGAGGTTTGCTCTTACGAAGGAGAGGTACCGCAGTGGTTTAAGGATGGCGTAGAGTATGCTCTTATGGCACCGACCGCCTTCAACCGTCAGTCCTTCTACATCAAAGGAAAGGGCAACACCGTGCACTTTGAGTATAAGGCGGGAGAGTTTCAGGGCATTGATACCGGACTTGTAAAGTATCACTTTGAAGCGGCTGCCGGAAAAGAAAACTTCGAGTGGGCCTAAGAGAATAGATGATTCGTTTTGTACATGGAATTTTAAGAGAAAAAAAAGAGGATAGTTTGATTATAGAGGCAGGGGGCTTGGGGTACGGTGTAAGAGTGCCGATTTCCGTGCTTTCCGAGGCTCCTCCCATTGGAGAAGAGCTTCTCTTACATACCTATTTTTCAGTTCGGGAAGACGGACAGGACTTGTTCGGTTTCTTTACGGAGAAGGATAGAGATTTTTTCATGCAACTTATTTCCGTTTCGGGAATCGGAGCGAAGACCGCTCTCGGGATTCTCTCCTGTTTTAGAAGAGAAGAGTTGATTGCACTGATCCTTTCAGCGGATACTAAGCGTATTCAAAAGGCACCGGGTCTCGGAAAAAAGTCTGCAGAACGTTTGATACTCGAATTAAAGGATAAATTACAGATTGAAGATGCGCTGCCGGGGGCAGTGGAAAACGAAGAGCCGCTCATTTTCGGAGGCTTTAGTGAGGCCATGCAGGAAGCCATGGAGGCCTTACTTTCTCTTGGCTACAAGCAGGGAGAGGCAAGGACGGCTATCGTTAAGTTACCGAATGTAGAGGAGATGAATGCGGAGGAAATATTACGCTCCGCCTTACGGAAACTCGCTTTTTAAGGAATGGGGATGGAAAGAAGACTAATTCAGACGGAGGAAAGCCGGGAAGATTTGGTGTATGAGCCGAAGATTCGTCCCAAAATGCTTTCCGACTATATCGGGCAGGAAAAGCTGAAGGAAATGCTCTCGATTTATATCGAAGCGGCGAAAAAGAGAAAACAAAGCCTGGACCATTGCCTTTTTTACGGTCCTCCCGGACTTGGAAAGACGACGATTTCCAATATTATTGCGAATGAGCTTGGCGTAAATTGCAAGATTACCTCCGGGCCGGCGATTGAAAAGCCGGGAGAAATGGCTGCTATTTTAAACAGTCTTTCCGAAGGAGATGTACTCTTTGTTGATGAGATTCACAGATTGAATCGCCAGGTAGAGGAAGTACTTTACCCTGCCATGGAGGATTTTGCAATCGATGTCCTTCTTGGAAAGGAAAGCAGTACCCGTTCCCTTCGTTTGGAGCTGCCACATTTTACTTTAATCGGTGCAACGACAAGAGCCGGCCTTTTATCGGCACCCTTAAGAGATCGTTTCGGAATCATCAGTAAGCTGGAATTTTACAAGAAGGAAGAACTTACGAAAATTGTGCTTCGTAGTGCCAAGGTACTTTCCGTTCCGATTGAAGAGGACGGGGCAAAAAGTATTGCCATGCGTTCCAGAGGAACACCGCGACTTGCCAATCGTCTGCTTCGCAGAATCCGGGATTTTGCGGATGTAAAGTACGAAGGTGTGATTACCAAAGAAGTGGCGGAGGAAAGTCTGGATTTACTGAATGTCGATAAGCTGGGGCTCGATCAAAATGACAGAGCCTATCTTACGGCTATTGTAGATAAATATTCCGGAGGCCCTGTGGGTCTGGAAACCTTGGCAGTCAGTCTCGGAGAAGACAGCGGAACGGTAGAAGACATGATTGAGCCCTATCTTTTACTGCAAGGCCTCATTGATCGCACGAAAAGAGGCAGAGTCGCAACAGAAAGTGCATACAGACATTTAGGTCTGGTCCAATAATCGGGAAAAGGTGAGAAGCAATGGGAGATAAAAACACAGTAGATGTAATCATTGACGGAAAGATAGTCAGGGTAAGCGGAACGGAGTCGGAGGCCTATCTTGTCAGTGTTTCCAATTATTTAAACGC
>CAUSIX010000120.1:0-5447 GCA_963531555.1 uncultured Oribacterium sp. | reverse complement strand
CCGGGTCATCCACCTTAGAAATAATGAGTTGTACCGCACCACCTTGCAAAGGAACCGCTTCTATCATAAGAGGCGTATTCTCAATAGAAAATCCTACCTCTTCCTTTGCCTTTTGCATCATTTCGTTAAAAAGCCTTTTAGCAGCTTGAGAGCCATAGGTCATATCCCTCAGATTTATATTTCTGGACGATAAATCTAAGCTGGATAATGTGCACTTGATGGAGTTGTCATCAATTTTCTCGATTTTCATGGCTCCTCCTTTACAATAAACTTTTCTCCCTTACAAAAAAAGTTTATTGATTCAAGTATCATACTATTTTATCGTTAGATTTGCAATTTCTAATAGCAGTTTTTAGAATAATTTTAGCTAATTTTAGGCATAAAGTTTTTTGTCTTGTATTAATATAAATTATTTTTATAAAAATAAAATTTTGCTAAATAATATTTTTGTTTTTTACGAATCCATCTCTGCCCTTTGATAAAATAGGAAATGCCACAAAAAAAATGCGGATTTATTCCCTTTCCGCATTTTTAAAGCGAGTGTATTGCGGCTGCCAAAGCAGCTTCACGGTACCGATCGGACCGTTTCTTTGCTTTGCGATAATAACCTCCGCCTCATTGGGATGCTCCGTATCTTTGTTGTAATAGTCATCCCTATAGAGAAACATCACTATATCGGCGTCCTGCTCTATCGCTCCCGACTCACGAAGATCGGAAAGCATAGGGCGGTGATCCGGCCTTTGCTCCACTGCTCGAGAGAGCTGGGAAAGTGCAATAACCGGGCAATCCATCTCTCTCGCAAGCGCCTTTAAGGAACGGGAAATATCGGATATTTCCTGCTGTCTGTTCTCCGAAGAACGCCTTCCCTTCTCTCCGCTCATCAGCTGAAGATAGTCAATCATGATGAGAGAGAGCCCCGATTCCAGTTTTCTCTTTCTGCATTTTCCCCTTAGCTCACCGACCGTGATTCCCGGTGTGTCATCGATATAAACCTGCGATTTGGAAAGGCGATCCACTCCTTCGATAAGGTCTCCCCACTCTTCATCGGTCAGTGTACCTTTTCTGAGTTTGTCCGCCTCAATTTTCGTCTCCAGGGAGAGTAGACGATTTGCAAGCTGTTCTTTAGACATTTCCAAAGAAAAAATCATGACAGGCTCTTGCTTTTTTACGGCAACATAGTCCAAAATGTTCAAAACGAAAGCGGTCTTTCCCATGGAAGGTCTCGCCGCAATCAAAATTAAATCTGATTTTTGAAATCCTGCAGTCCTATAATCTAAATCTATAAAACCGGAAGCGACGCCCGTTATGGCATTCTTTTGCTTGGAGGCTTCTTCCACCCTCCTCAAGACATTCATGGCCACCTCGGAGATCGGAACGAATTCTCTGGTATTCCGCTCAAGCAGAAGATTAAAAATCTTCTGCTCCGTTCTTTCCAGAATAACTTCCAAATCCTCTTCGCCTTTATAACACATATCGGCAATCTCTTCATTAGTCCGAATAAGCGCACGAAGAACAGCCTTAGAGCGAACCATTTCAGCATAAATACGAACATTGGCCACACTAGGGACATCCATGGCAAGGTTCTTCAAGGTCTCCAAGGAAGACAACTCGGGGGGAATATCCTTTTTCCCTTTTAACTTGTCCTGTAGACTCACAAAATCAATAGCAACACCGGCTTGTGCCATTTCCTTCATACAGGAAAACAGCATTTGATATTGCCTGCCGTAAAAGTCTTCGGGCTGTAATATTTCCAACGCAGCAAGTACGGCGTCTCCGTCTCTGATCATCGCGCCTATTACGCTGGCTTCCGCCTCTTTAGAATACGGAATACTGCGTAAAAGCAGCCTTTCATCCTGTTCTGCCATTTTTTACTCCGCTTGTACGCTGACATGCAGTACAGCTTCCACATCCTTATGGAGCTTAACCTTAATATCGTATCCCCCAAGATTTTTCATGGGAACGTCCAAGTCCATCTTCTTTTTATCAATCACAATATCATACTGTCTCTTCAACTCTTCCTGCACTTCTTTTGTGGAAATGGAGCCGAAGGCTCTACCGTCCTTCCCCGCCTTCATATGAAGTACAAGCTTTATCGCTTCTATCTTCTCCTTCATAGCCTTTGCCTCGGAAAGCTTTTCCTCGGCAAGTTTTTCCGCATTTTTGAGCTGCAGCTTCAAGGTATTCAGATTCTTGGCATCCGCTAAGACTCCCGCCTTAGTAGGAAGAATAAAGTTTCTTCCATATCCCTCATTAACTTCGACAATCTCCCCTTTTTTCCCTAAACTCTTAACATCTTTTAATAAAATAACCTTCATTATGCTACTTCTCCTTCTACTATCATTTCATCAATCGCATTCTTTACCAAATTGATACAATCTTTTATTTCTTTCCCTTCTATCTGAGCACCTGCCACGGTACGATGGCCGCCTCCGCCAAGCTTTTCCATGAGCACCTGCACGTTCAGCTCGTCAATGGAGCGAGCGGAAAGAAATACGGTATTTTCCACCTTCGTAAGAACAATGCTTGCCTTAATCCCCCGAATATTTAAAAGCTCATTGGCCGCCTTGGCACAAAGCACGGTAGGGCTTTCCGAGCCGTTCTTTTCCAGGTAAATTATTGAATAGCATTCCTGTATATGTCCGCCCTGCTTATCGCATCGGCCTTTGCCTGATAATCATCAAAATCCTCCCGGAAGACCTTCCTTACCCTTGTAATATCCGCTCCGCATCGTCTTAAGTATGCCGCCACTTCAAAGGTTCTTACTCCGGTCTGATTCGTAAATTCTCGGGTATCAATGACAACTCCGCCGTACATACAGTCCGCTTCCATCGGTCTCGCCTTAATTCCCTCTCGAATATACTGCATCATTTCCGCGATAAGCTCCGATGCGGAAGAGGCATAGGGCTCACAGTAACTTAAAACAGCTCCTTGTATCGTTTCCGAACTTTGCCTGTGGTGGTCAAAAACCACCTTCGTTTTCACCATACTGAGGAGGGCAGGTTCATCAATAATGGAAGGCCTGTCACAATCCACCACAACCAGCATGGTGTTATTATCCACGAGACTTTTTGCCGTCTCCCCGTCAATAAACATATCCTCCGGATAATCGGCATTGTTCAGGAAACGTTCCTTTAGCGGTAAAATCGTTGAGGTGACATTGTTCTGCACAATATAAGCTCTTTTATCCAAAGAGCTTACCATACGGTAAACGCCCACGGAAGAGCCGAGACAGTCCATGTCCGCATTCTTATGTCCCATGATAAGCACTTTGTCCTTCGACTCGATAAGCTCTTGGAAAGCCTGCGCCTTCACTCTCGCCTTAACACGGGTTACTCTTTCCGTACTCTGGCTTTTTCCTCCGTAAAAGCTTAATTTCTCCGGATTCTTCACTATAGCCTGATCTCCTCCTCTGCCAAGGGCCATATCCATACTCGTTCTTGCATACTCATAGTTCTGGCTAAAATCACCGGCACCGTAGCCGATGCCCAAGCTGAGGGTGATGGCAAGTTCATTTCCCATATCGATTTCTTTTACTTCTTCCAAGATAGAGAAGCGATCCTCCATCATTTTTTCTAAAACCGATTGTTTTAAAAGGAAAAAATATTTATCTTTTTCAATTTTTTTCACTACACCGTCCGACGCGGTAATATAACGTGTAATTTTTCTATCTACCAATGCGGAAAGTAAAGATCGGCGAACTTCCTCAATCTGTTCCATGACATCTTCATAGTTATCAATGTAAGCGAGCCCCAAAACCACTCTTTCTTCGTCCAGCTTCTGTTTAAGCTCGACTTCCTCGGTTTCATCTCTAAGATATACCGCAACAAGTTCTTCCTCTTCGGAAAGACTGCGTATCTCCTCTGTCCCCTCATCCCCAAGGTCATCCAGTCTGATGAGATCAATACAGTATTTTCTCTCCATAAAAGAAGAGTGAAGCTCGAGCATTGCTCCCTTCTCTTTCAGCATTTCCTTTTGCATGTTCGGAAAAATGTTAAAAATATTCCGCTCAACCTTGCTGTCCTTTTGTAAAATCGTATGGAAGGCTCTGTTGCTCCAAAGAATCTCCCCGTCTTCTCCTACTATACAATAGGCGGTAGGCATCTCTTCAAAAAGTCTTGCTCTATTCTCATTTGCCCTTAAAGAAAAATCCAAAAGAGCCGAGACAAGTCGACTTTTCCTGCTTCGATAAAAATAAAGCGCAAAAGCAATATATACTATGGCCAGGAAAAAAAGCAAAAGACTGAGTTTCCATTCCACCATAAATGCCACAAAAAGAATCGGAAGCCACAGGAGAGACAGCCAAAGGGGAGCGCGTAGATAGAGATCTATCATCCCGGGCATTGCATTTCTATTTTTCATGATTCCTCTTTCTCTTTTCGTTTTCTTGTATCAAATCCTCGCCATTATACTATTTCTTCCCATTAAGGTAAAGTTTCGAGGAAACGAAATCTTTACTCCCTTGAAACAGCTGAATCCGAAGAATTCTCCGCTGTAAGGAAAAAAATTTTATCCTTAAGATTTTCTTTATTGCTTTATTTCCCTTCTTTAGTAGAATTAATCCGTATTCAAGAAAGACTGAAATAAAGCAAAGTAGAGGTTAAAATATGAAAAAGACGAAGTTAATTGCGAGCCTTGCCATAGCGATGAGTGTCACAGTGGCTATCCCCGCTATGGCAAACTGGAATCACGGTCAGGGCGAAAACAGTGCGCGTTGGTGGTACGGAAATGAGGACGGAACTTGGTGTCACTCCGGTTGGTTCTGGTTGGACGGTAACAGAGACGGTATAGCGGAGTGCTATTATTTTGACGACGCCGGTTGGGCTCTTACCGATACCACTACTCCGGACGGCTATACCGTAAACTCGGACGGTGCTTGGTATGAAGGCGATCCGGATGAAGGCGTAAAAGAAAAAGAAGTAGAGGTAAAATACGAGCAGGCAGAGCAGGACGCTATCAATAAGAAAAAGCCTGTTAGTAAGGTTCCCGAGAAAAAGAACGGCGTCATGAAGAACTATAAGCCGAGAGGTACGGGAATCCAGGGAAGCGGCATTACTCCGAAAGCAGGAGAAGTTAATGCGGCAGAGTTCAGCTGGGAGCACGGTAAGTAAGTAAAGAAGCTGAAAGCACGGGTTTTTGCAATGTTTTTTCCAGAAAAGAGCGGAGTTTTTCCCGCTCTTTTTTTTCTACACAATCTATTTGATTCAAGAGAATCATATCGCCCAAGCCCTCTTTCTGAAAGGCTTCTGCAAGGATTTCTTTACTAAGCAATGTTTTTTCCGTAAGAACCGGCGAAAAAAGAGATTGAAATAGTTCAGGTCGATGAACAACCGCGCGAATTTCCTTGTTCAGTGCGGACACACCGAAAACAAGGATGCTAAGCTTCGATTCCTTGGGAATCTGCGGTTCTCTTTCGTTATGGGCTTTTGCAGGCAGCCTTTTAGAACCGT
>CAUSIX010000119.1:0-5454 GCA_963531555.1 uncultured Oribacterium sp. | reverse complement strand
TATAGCCTCTTGCCTCAAAAGTAGCCCGAAGACCTCCCGAAGGAAAGGAAGAAGCATCCGCTTCCGAGCGCACCAATTCTTTCCCGGAGAACTCCAACATCACTTTTCCTTCTCCCACAGGGCTCAGGAAGGCTTCATGCTTTTCCGCCGTAATCCCCGTAAGAGGCTGGAACCAGTGCGTGTAGTGGGTAGCCCCCTCTTCAATTGCCCACTCCTTCATTCCCTGTGCAACGGCGTCTGCAAGCTCAAGGGTCAAAGAATTCCCTTCCTGAATAGCCTTCTTCAGCTTCATATAGACATTTTTCGGGAGTCTTTCCCGCATCATTCCGTCATGAAAAACATTTTTAGAAAAATTATCCACGCCTTTCCCTTCCCTCTCTTCGATCTCTGTAAAAGTAAGTCCCATCTTCATTTTACACAGGATACTTATCCTGCATGAATAATCCACAGCTTTATAAATGAATAATCCACAGCTTTATAAATGAATATTTCGTAGTATTGAAATAAATATCATTTCAAATACTACGAAACAACAAGGAAAATAATGTTAACTTTTTAAAATCCGCCCCCTATGCCTTATTTCCACATCCGAAAAGGGCTATCTTCGATTTACACTCCGCAATAATTGCGTCAGCACCCGGCTTTAAAAGCTTTCTCGGATCATATCCTTTTCCTTTTTTATCGGAACCGGCTTCGATATATTCTCTTGTCGCCTTGGCAAAAACAAGCTGAAGCTCTGTATTGACATTGATTTTGGCAACGCCCAAAGAAATGGCCTTCTTAATCTGATCATCCGGAATTCCGGAACCGCCATGAAGAACCAAGGGTAAATCTTCTCCAATGGCTTCCTTAATTGCCGCCAGAGTCGTAAAGGAAAGCCCTTGCCAGTTCTCCGGATAAATGCCGTGAATATTTCCAATTCCGGCTGCAAGAAAATCCACACCTAAATCCGCAATCTTCTTGCATTCCTTCGGATCCGCGCACTCTCCCATTCCGACTACGCCGTCTTCCTCACCTCCGATAGCGCCCACTTCCGCTTCAATGGAAATACCCGCTTTATGCGCTGCGGAAACAAGTTCCTTTGTTTTCTCTATATTCTCCTCTATAGGAAAATGAGAACCGTCAAACATAATGGAAGTAAATCCCGCCTTGATACAGCTGTAGCAACCGTCGTATCCGCCGTGATCCAAGTGCAGAGCAACCGGAACGGTAATCCCGAGGCTCTTATCCATAGCCTTAACCATAGCTGTCACGGTTTCAAAACCGCACATATACTTTCCGGCTCCCTCGGAAACACCGAGAATTACGGGAGACTTTGTCTCCTCACAAGCCAGTAAAATAGACTTTGTCCACTCTAAATTATTGATATTAAACTGAGGTACTGCATAGTGTCCGGCAAGTGCCTTATCCAACATTTCTTTTGCATTAACTAACATAAGCTCCTCCTTAAAAATCTCTTACACCTTGAGAGTGTAGCACAATTCTCATCCTTATAAAAGTAAGAAATGCGAAACAGTCCGTTCCATATCGGAAACGGTGCATACCGTATTATGTAAAATCTCGCCTTCCATAACCTCTTTCACCGTCTCCGGAATCTTCTTCCCGGAAACTGTGGAAAGGGCCTGAATCGCGGAAAAAGTATCTGAGGGAACATACTCCTTCAGAGCCTGTAAAACCGTTTGTGCAAATTTAAACGGGCTCGCTGTAGAGACTATCAGAATTTTCTCCTTTTTCCCTTTCTTATAACAATAGTTGTCCGCAAGAAGCTTTGCCACCGCAGTATGCGGGTCCATGACATAGCCTGTTTCCTTAAAGGTTTGGAAAATGGAAACGCTTCCCTCTCCGTCTTTTACGGAACCGCTATAAAACACCCTGCTTAAATCCTCCTGCATTTCCTCGGGAATCTGATATCTTCCTCTCTCCCTCAAATCCGTCATATAGCGTTCTATATCCTCTTCCTTCTTATGAACTTCATATAAAAGCCTCTCTAAATTGGAAGAAATCAGAATGTCCATAGACGGTGAAGTCGTCAGATGGAAGGGCCGATTTTTATCATAAATTCCGGTATGGAAGAAATCGGATAAAACCTTATTTTCATTGGAAGCGCAAAGCAATGTTCCTATCGGAAGTCCCATCTCTTTGGCAAAATACGCAGCTAAGATATTTCCGAAATTTCCGGTCGGTACGGAAACGGTGAGCTTCTCCCCGGAGGAAAGCTCTCCCATTTTTAAAAGCTTGCAATACGCATAAACATAATAGACAATCTGCGGTACAAGACGGCCGATATTAATGGAATTGGCGGAAGAAAGTCGGTACCCTTTTTCTAAAAGCTTCTCTTGAAAAGCTTCATCCGCAAAAATTCGCTTAACTCCGCTTTGGGCATCGTCAAAATTCCCCAATATGGCCGCAACATGCGTATTTTTACCCTTTTGCGCCCTCATCTGTCTCTCCTGAAAGGACGAGACCCCGTCCTCTGGATAAAAGACGATAATTTCAGTCCCTTCCACACCGGAAAATCCCTCCATAGCCGCTTTTCCCGTGTCTCCGGAGGTTGCCGTCAGAATAACAATCTTTTCTTTTATATTATTTTTCTTTGTGCTTACCTTCATAAGATAAGGTAAAATGGAAAGAGCCATATCCTTAAAAGCCAGAGTTTTTCCATGAAACAACTCTAAATAATAGTATCCTCCCTTTTTCACCACAGGGGCAATTTCCGCTGTATCGAATTTTTGGTCATAGGCACTTTCTACAGAAAAGCGAAGCTCTTCTTCCGTAAAATCGGTAAGGTACAACTTCATGATTTCATAAGCCAAATCCTGATAACTAAGTTCCGACAGCTCCCTTAAAGATAAGGGAAGCTTAGGAATGGACTCCGGAACAAAAAGTCCTCCATCTTTTGCAAGGCCCTTTACTATCGCTAAAGAGGGGCTTACTCCTCTTTCTCCTCCCCTTGTCGATTGGTATTCCATACTTCTCTCCTTTACTCCAATTTTCCCTTTTCCAAAAGGGAGTCTATCTTGGTCTTCAATAAATCAAAAGCAACATCATTCATTCCTGAATTAATGATGATATCCGCCATGGCCTTGGTCGGCTCCACATAAAGATAATGCATCGGCTTTACCGTACTTAGATATTGCGCCGAAATATCCTCAACCTGTCTTCCTCTTTCGCGTACATCTCGAATAATCCTTCGTATAATTCGTTCATCCGCATCCGCCTCCACATAAATCTTAATATCAAAGAGAGAACGAAGCTCAGGATTTTCCAAAACGAGGATTCCCTCCACAAGCATAATCCGGCGAGGAGCTATCTTTATTGTTTTTTCCGTACGATTATGGACACTGAAATCATAAACGGGAGACTCTACTTCCTCTCCTCTTCGAAGAGCCTTTAAATGTTTAATTAATAAATCGGTTTCGAATGCACCCGGGTGATCATAATTTTCCTTTTGTCTTACAGAAAAAGGCACCCCGTCGTTACTCTTATAATAATTATCGTGATAAATAACCGAAACCTCATCCTGAAAGCAGTCCTTAATTCTTCCCGTGAAGGTGGACTTCCCTGATCCCGAACCTCCGGCAATGCCAATTATCACACAAGATTGCATAGCTTCCCCTTCCCAAAATCCAAACACTTTTCCAAAAGAATAGCTTAATTTTTCTTCCTTGTAAACCGTGGATTTTCAATCCATCTCTCGACTTTCCCTCTCCACAAATAGAGGAATTTTTCTCTCAAAAAGAAGAAGAAAGAAAAGCCTAATCCTAAAAGTCCCACTTTGAAAAAATCGACAGATCGGAGAAATTGCATAATATTTCCCCATACCGAGACTTCCGTATTTACTAACGAAAGTCCAAAAACTTCCATTATATTAATTTACTTAAATAAGTAAAACATTAAAAGGGAAAAGAAGATAAACGGAAAAAGCCGAACAACGGATTTTTGATAGGAAGCTATCGTGTCTCTATCTTCCAATGTAAAGACGGAAGAGCGTAGAAGAGAGCCCAGGCAAAGGAAAAAAGCACTCACGGCTATCCAGTTATATTCTCTCCATAAAAGAGGCGCAAGACCGATCTTTTTTTCCACATAAGTGCTCATCATAAGAGTAAGGATTGGAAGAGCAATTACAGCCGATAAATACCCGGAGGAAATCAGCACTAAAATCAGGATAATGCATTTTATCCATGAAAATCCGCCGGAAATTAACGAAAATACCCCTACTCCGAAAATCCCCCAATTCAGCAGCGTTTGCTTCATCTTGAAGAGATGAAAAACAGCCTTTACCACTGCCATTAGACAAAAAAGCGCTTCCCACCGAGAAAGGGAAAACGACAAATCCCCTCTCATAGTCAATTTCCATGCTATTGTTGTCGCGACCAGAAAGAAAAAAAAGAAAAAATCATGTAATTGCTTATGCTCTTTCTTATAGTCGTACTCCTCTCCATACATATACTTTTCCAAATCGGAAAGAAGCTCTCCCATGGATTGGTATCTTTCATTCGGATCATAACGGCAGGCTTTTCCTATAATCCGATTCAGTTCTTCCGCCTTTTTTGCACGAAAAGTATCTTCACTGAAACAGAGCTCCGGTTTAGGAAGAACATAACCCGAGCTATACTGCTTATAGGAGTTCACGCTATAGCTTTCCGAGTTCGGAAACTTAAGATGATTCGCCAGGACAAAAAGCATAATCCCGAAAGAATAAATATCCGCAGTATAATCATATCGCTCATCCGAAGCACGAATTTCCGGTGCTGCATAGCCGTTCGTCAGTGCAATCGTTTCCGCAAAGCCGTCACTGGTCTTCTTTGCTATGCCAAAGTCCCCCAGCTTATACCGTTTCAGCTCTTCCGAATAAAATACATTTTCCAGCTTGATATCCCTATGCAGCACCTTCTTTTCGTGTGCCTCCTTTAGTGCCAAGGCAATATCGTAAGCCAGTTTAAAAATTTCCTCTACGTCTCCGTCTTTAAGACTTTTCGGTGTTAGCCTGATGTTCCCGGCTTTTGTTCTGGAGAACACGGAGGGTATTTTCTCCATTAAAATAAACTGCAATTTTATATATTTTTTGTCTCGCTCTTTTGGCCTCTCTTTTAATACGGATAGGATATGATCCTCTTCGTCTAAATAAACAAAAAGTTCCGTATGCTGATACAGCTTTACTACATTGTCCTGAAATCTTGCTATTTCTCTTTGCACCTCTACGGATTCTTGAAAAAAGGCAGAATCCGCATGTTGATTTCGAAATCCGATAACCTTTATGGCAAAGTTTTTTTCCTGATCCGACCGTAATTTTGCTTCATAAACCTCTGCCGAGCCTCCCCTGCCTAAAAGCTTGAGTTCCCCCTCTTCTTGACAAAAACTGTACTTGGAAAAAGGGAGTTTCCTTTCTTCTAATTCCAGTAAAATATTTCTGATATTTCTGAAAAATATCCAATATGTTTAAAATTTTTTAGT
>CAUSIX010000118.1:0-5454 GCA_963531555.1 uncultured Oribacterium sp. | reverse complement strand
GTAAAATTTTTTCTTATATAATCATAAAAATTTATAAATGAGCATGGCTTAATATTTTTTGGAAAAAAATTTTTTCCCATAGGAATTTCTGTGGAAATAGTCTAAAGAATTTTAAAGAGTTTCTAAAGGATTTTCGTCTTGCAAATCGGAGAAATAAAAATATAATGAAACAGTAGTGCTTGACGAAAATAAATTTCATTTTAAATGAAAAAAAAGATTTTCTTTATCATATTCATTTCGCGTTTAGCGGAGAAAATCTTTAAACGAGATACCGCACGCTTTGCGAGCGATACTCGTTATAAATAAAAATAGGAGAAGGAGTACTCCATGAATGATCGGGTAAAAAGATTACATGGAATGTTGATTGTTTCGTGCCAAGCCCTTCCGGAAGAGCCTCTGCACTCTTCCTTTATCATGGGAAGGATGGCAAGGGCGGCCAAGATGGCCGGTGCCGGGGGGATTCGGGCGAACACGAAAGAAGATATCACGGAAATTCAGAAAGAAGTGGATCTTCCGATTATCGGCATCGTAAAGAGGGATTATCCGGATTCCAAGGTTTACATCACCCCCACGATGAAAGAAGTGGATGAGCTTACGAGTACTGGGGTAGACATCATCGCGATGGACGCCACCATTTCGGAACGCCCGGGTGGAAAGACCTTAAAAGAGTTCTTTAGGGAAGTGAAAGCAAAGTATCCGAATCAACTTTTTATGGCGGACTGTTCCACAGTGGAAGAAGCCTTGGAAGCTGACAGGCTGGGCTTTGATTTTATCGGCTCCACCATGGTCGGCTACACCGAGCAGTCCAAGGGAAACCGCATTGAAGCGGATGACTTTCTGATTCTTCGGAAGATGATAGAGGGGGTTAAGCACCCGGTTATTGCCGAAGGAAACATCAACACACCGGAAAAGGCGAAAAGAGTGATGGAGCTCGGTGCATTTTCCGTGGTGGTAGGATCTATTATTACAAGGCCGCAGCTTATTGCTGTACCTTTTGTAAAAGCATTAAAAGAATGGGAGGAACACAAATGAAAAAAAGACAGATTGCCTTAGGTATGGCTGCAGTACTTCTGGCATCCAGCCTGGCTGCTTGCGGAGGCGCTAAGAAAGCGGAGACTACCGGAGCGGCTGAAGAGACAACAAAGGCGGCAGAGGAGAGCAAGGAAAATGCCGATGCCAAAGGGGAAGCGGATGAAAGTCTGAAAGCGGACTTGAAGCTTTTTACCTATCCTATCGGAAAATGGGGCGACAGCGCGTCTGTGGACAGCTTGCTCGAGAACTTCAACAAGAAGTACCCGAACATCCATGTAACGGTTGAGTATCTGGATTACACGAACGGTGATGATCAGGTCAATACCGCTATCGAAGGAAAAGCGGCTCCGGATCTTATTATGGAAGGACCGGAAAGACTCGTTGCAAACTGGGGCGCTAAGGGACTTATGGTTGACCTTGCTGACCTGTTTGAGGATGAGGATTCCAAGGATATTTATGAAAATGTAAAGGCTGCCTGCAAGTCTTCCGACGGAAAGTACTATGAGTATCCGCTTGCTATGATTGCGCATTGCATGGCTATTAATAAGACGATTTTTGAAAAGGCTGATGCACTCCAGTATATCGATGAAGATAAGCATACTTGGACTACGGAGAACTTCTTCAAGGCGGTAGAAGCGATTGAGAAGAACGGTCAGGAAAATGTTCTTGCTGTTTACTGCGGCGGACAGGGTGGAGACCAGGGTACTCGTGCGCTGGTAAACAACCTCTACAGCGGAACCTACACCAATAAGGAGCACACCGAGTACACCGGTGCGGAAGAGCAGAATGTAAAGGCTCTTGAAGCGCTTAAAGCGGCAAAGGGAGTAAAATTTGACCCGGCTTTAGTTGGCGGAGACGAGATTACTTTATTCAGAAACGGAACTTTGGCAATGTCTCTTTGCTGGAACTCTGCACAGCAGAACAACAAAGACAATGGAGAAGCGGGAAAGACCAACAACGGTGATGAAATCATCCCGATGCTGTTCCCGACAGATGACGGAAAGACAGAGCTTTGCGGCGGTATCTGGGGATTCGGTATCTTCGATAACGGCGATGAGAATAAGGTTAAGGCAGCTAAGGCTTTCATCCGTTTTATGGCTAACGATCCGGAACAGGCAAAGCTTTCCGTACAGACAACCGGATTCTTCCCTGTACACGAGAAGCTGACCGGCGTATATGACGGAACAGACAATGCGGAAACCATGAAGATGTTTACAGAAAAGTTTATGCCTTCTTTCGGAGACTACTATCAGGTAACTCCGGGCTGGGCACAGGCAAGAACCGAGTGGTGGAATATGTTGCAGAGAGTCGGACAGGGCGGCGATGTCAAGACAGAGCTTGAAACCTTCCAGAACAATGCCAACGCAGCAGCTAAGTCCTAATATTTTCGCTCCGGAAGAAGCAAAAAAGCTCATTCCGGAGCTTTTTTTGTAAAAACTGTCATATATAAGCTTGTTGCAGCTTGATTTAGACGTGATCGGTCACTGCTTTAGGCTGTAGAAGAATAGGACGATCCATTTTGGAGAATAGCAGCGTATTACTACTCGTTTACCCGGAACGAAGGAGAACTTTATGAATACCATTCAAACGAGCAGAAGTAAGATTCTTGTGCAGAGGGAAACGCGCTCTGCCTATTTGTTTCTGCTTCCCAGCTTGGTTTTTTTCTTGGGATTTGTTATTTTTCCCATGATTTTGTGCGTTTACACCAGCTTTTTTGATGCTACCATGGGAAAGAATGTAGCGGATAAATTTATCGGTGTACAGAACTATCTTGAGCTGTTTTCGGACGGCATTTTTCTGAAAGCATTGAAGAATACCCTGATTATCGTACTGGTTTCCGTACCTGCGGTAGCAATCTTCTCTCTATGGGTGTCTTCTCTGATTTACAAAATGAAGGGGCCGGTGCTTTCCGCCTTCCGTTGCATCTTCTACCTTCCTGTAGTTACAGGATCAGTTGCGGTAACGGTAGTCTGGAAGTGGATGTTCCATAATTACTATGGTTTATTTAACTATGTGGGAACCCACACGGGAATGATAGAACAGAATATCAACTGGCTCGGGGATGCAAGATTTGCCTTACCCTGTATTATCCTGATTTTATTTACGACCTCTGTAGGACAGCCTATCGTGCTTTATGTTTCCGCACTGGGAAATGTTGACGATTCTCTTGTAGAAGCGGCAAAGGTAGACGGCGCTACGGACTTACAGCTTTTCTGGAAAATTAAGTGGCCGCAGATCATGCCTACCACTTTATATATTTTGGTTATCACCACAATCAACAGTTTCCAGTGCTTCGCACTGATTCAGCTCTTAACCTCCGGTGGACCGAATCATAGCACCGATACCGTAATGTATTACATTTATTACACTGCTTTTAAGCTGTATCGTTATGGTTACGGAAATGCTATGGGTGTAATATTAGCCGTGATTATTGCCTTGCTCTCCGCTTTGCAATTCCAATTGGCGAAGGAAAAGTAGGAGGAATAGTATGAAAACGAATAATAAATCAGTTTACAGCATTATCAGTGTCATCATTCTTCTTATTTTGGCATTTTTCTTCCTCTTCCCTCTGTATTGGATTATCACAGGCTCCTTTAAAACGGCGCAGTCCATTAACGGAACAAGTCCCGACTGGTTCCCGAAGGAATGGGTAATGACCAACTATCAGAAGCTTTTTTCCAGACAGCCGACAGCTTTATTCAGCTTCAGTCTGCCCGGTATGGGGAAGGCGGTGATTTCCTTCGGCCCGAAAGTGCCCGGTGCGGTTCGCTGGCTCTTTAATACGGTTGTGATGTCTCTTTCCGCCATGGTGTTAACCTGCATTACCGCATCTATGGCAGGCTATGCTTTGGCAAAGAAACGATTCAGAGGAAGAACTCTTTTATTTACCTTGATTGTTTGCGCTATGGCGCTTCCGAAGCAGGTTATCCTGATTCCGTTAATCAGGGAAATGTCTTTCCTAAAGCTTTACAATACACTTTTAGCCGTTATTTTCCCGACCGTCGGCTGGCCCTTCGGTGTCTTCCTCATGAAGCAGTTCTCCGAGGGTGTTCCCGGAGAAATGCTGGAGGCATCCCGCATTGACGGAGCCTCCGAGGCAAGAATCTTTTCGCAGATCGTGCTTCCCATGGTAAAGCCGGGAATCGGCGCACTTGCCATTTTTACCTTTATCAACAGCTGGAACGATTACTTTATGCAGTTAATCATGTTAAGCAGTACGGAAAAACTGACAATTTCCCTCGGTATTGCAAAACTCCAGGCGGAAAACGCCACGGACTTCGGAATCATCATGGCGGGAGCGGCCGTAGCGGCAGTCCCCATCCTCATTGTATTCCTCATCTTCCAGAGATACTTTACACAAGGCATCGCCATGGGTGCTGTTAAGGGCTAGAGTTTTTCTTCAGAAAAACTCAGCCCGTACAAGACCACAGCCCCTTAAGGAGGTGTGCTTTGCGAAGCAAAGTGAGCAGGCGAGCTACAAGCTCGCGCTCAGTCAAGGGCTAGAAAGGATCACTATGAAAAACACAGAAAAATACGCAGGCATAACCCCTGCATTTTACGCTTGTTACGATGAAAAGGGAGAGGTTTCTCCCGAGAGAGTGCGTGCACTCACAAGATATTTTCTTGCTGCCGGTGTGCAGGGACTCTATGTAAACGGCTCCTCCGGAGAGTGCATCTATCTTTCCAAAGAGGAAAGAAAGTGCATTTTGGAAAATGTTTGTGCGGAGGCGGAGGGAAAGCTCAGAATCATTGCCCATGTAGCCTGCAATAATACTCGTGATTCCGAGGAACTTGCAGCCCATGCGGAGAGCTTAAAGGTGGATGCCATTGCATCCATTCCGCCGATTTACTTCCACCTTCCGGCATACAGCATTGCCGAGTACTGGAATAAAATCAGCGCAGCTGCGCCGAATACCGATTTCGTTATTTACAATATTCCGCAACTTGCAGGGGTTAGCCTAACACAGGATCTTTGCAAGGAAATGCTGAAGAATCCGAGGGTTATCGGCGTGAAGAATTCCTCTATGCCGGTACAGGACATCCAGACTTTTAAGGTTCTTGGCGGAGAAGACTTCGTTGTATTTAACGGCCCGGATGAGCAGTTTGTGGGCGGAAGAGCTATGGGGGCTGTCGGCGGTATCGGCGGAACCTACGGCGCGATGCCGGAGCTTTTTGTGAAAATGAATAAGCTCTTCCTGGAAAATAAAATTGCGGAAGCAAGAGAAATCCAGATTAAGGTAAACGAGATTATTGCTCTGCTTTGCAGCGGACACGGCAATATGTATGCCATGATTAAGGAAGTGCTTCGTCTTCGTAAGGGACTGGAAATCGGTTCTGTTAGAAGTCCATTGACTCCGCTTACAGAAGAAGACAAGAAGATTGCAGAGAAGACGGCGAAGGTCATCGACGACGCGGTTGCTC
>CAUSIX010000117.1:0-5494 GCA_963531555.1 uncultured Oribacterium sp. | reverse complement strand
GAAAGTGCGAGATGCGTAAAGAAAGTGCGAGATGCGTAAAGAAAGTGCGAGATGCTTAATGAAAAGCGCGAGATAGGAAAAGAAAGTGCGAGATGCTTAAAAAGCGCGAGATAGGAAAAGAAAGCGCGGAAATAAAGAAATAGCGAGGAGAAAAAAATGAAGAATATCTTGTTTTTAGCGTCAGAGGCTGTACCCTTTATTAAAACCGGCGGGCTCGCGGATGTAGTAGGTTCCCTTCCGAAAGCGGTGGATAAAAACTATTTTGACGCGAGAGTGATGATTCCGAAGTATATGTGTATGCGGGAAGAGGATCGGAATAATCTGCAGTATATTACGCATTTTTATATGGATTATATGGGGCAGTCCCGTTATGTAGGTGTGCTGAAGAAGGAAGTGGACGGAGTGCTGTACTACTTCATTGACAACGAGTATTATTTTGCCGGTGACAGACCCTATGGAAATTGGTACTGGGATCTGGAGAAGTTCTGCTTTTTCTCTTATGCGGCGCTTTCCGCTCTTCCGCTATTAAACTTTCATCCCGATGTGATTCATTGCCATGACTGGCAGACGGGTCTCGTTCCCGTGCTTTTAAAGGATCGCTTTGCCGGAGGAGAATTTTTCCGTTCCATTCGTTCCGTATTTACGATTCATAACTTGCGTTTTCAGGGGACTTGGGATAAGAAGACGATTCAGCGTTTTACGGAGCTTTCCGACTATTATTTCACGCCGGATAAGCTGGAATTCAAGAAGGATGCGAACCTCTTAAAGGGTGGCCTTGTCTATGCGGATGCCATTACCACGGTAAGTAAGACCTATGCCAAGGAGATTCAGACGAGCTTTTACGGAGAAGGCCTGGATGGACTTTTACGGGCAAGAGACCATGATCTTAGAGGTATTGTCAATGGAATTGACTACGAGGCGTGGAATCCGAAGAGGGATCCCTATCTTCCGCATCCCTATGATAAGGTGAGTGTACATAAGGAAAAAGTGAAGAATAAACTGGAGCTGCAGGAGAACTTGGGTCTTTCTGTGGATGCGGATACGATGATGATATCGCTTGTGTCCAGACTTACGGATCAGAAGGGGCTGGATCTTGTAGAACGCGTTTTCGACGAGCTTTGCCAAGACAGATTGCAATTTGTGATTCTGGGAACCGGAGATGAGCATTATGAAAATCTGTTCCGCTATTTTGCCTGGAAGTATCCGGATCGCGTTTCCGCACATATCTATTATTCCGAGGAAATCAGTCATAAGATTTATGCGGCAAGCGATGCCTTTTTGATGCCTTCTCTTTTTGAACCCTGCGGTCTGTCTCAGCTCATCTCTCTTCGCTACGGAACGATTCCTATTGTCAGAGAAACCGGAGGGCTGAAAGATACGGTCGAAGCCTTTAACGAGTACGAGAAGAAGGGGACGGGATTTTCATTTTGCAATTACAACGCACATGAAATGATGGCTTGTGTACGCTATGCGGAGAAAGTGTACTATGATGACAAGAAATCCTGGAAGGGTCTGATTAACAGAGCGATGAAGAAGGATTTTTCATGGAAAAGCTCCGCTTTGCAGTATCAGGAGCTTTATGACTGGCTGGTAGATCAAAGGTAAAGCGGCAACAAAGTGCACGGAAACAAAGATAAGCCGGACAAAGTTAAACGGAAACAAAGATGGAGCGTAAAAAAGAGAAAAAAGAGCAGTGTTTTGCTGTCTTCTTTTTTGGAAAGTGATGGAGAAAAAGCAAAGAATGGGCTTTTTTATAGAACAATTGACGTCAAACTATTTACTCATGTCAGCGGTGCTTTCCTGGTTTATTGCACAGGTTTTAAAAACCGCTATAGATGCTTATTTTAGTAAAGGGATAAACTGGGAAAGGATGACCGGTTCCGGAGGGATGCCGTCCAGCCACTCCTCTACCGTAGTGTCTCTTGCGGTTGCGGCCGGAGTCATTTTTGCCATTGTGGTTATGTATGATGCCACGGGAGTGAGAAGAGAGACGGGAAAGCAGGCGGTGATTTTGAACCGTTTGCTTCTGGATAATCCTTTTTCCTGGAGCGGAGAAGAATTTGAAAAAAAATTAAAAGAATATGTAGGGCATACCCCCTTTCAGGTACTCATGGGGGCGATTCTCGGCCTGATTATTGCTATAATTATGGGATTTTTCTATGGCTATATCATGATTTAAGGCGCGGTATGGAGTAAAGCGGAATTGTGATGTAGAGCGCGGTATGGACTAAGCCGGAGTATAGAGGGGAAATAAGGGAAGATGAGGGAAAAAACGGCATTAAACAAGCGGAGACAGGGAAAGGAAAAAGAGGGGAAGCGGAGTATTCTTCGTTTTCTTTTCGGATGTTTTTCTCGTATAAAGCTTCAGCATATGCTTTTATTTCTCCTTTTAAGCCTGTCTCTAAGCGCTTGTAAAGGGATTGCCATCAGCGGAAAAACGGAAAATATTCCGGGATATACCGAGGAGCAGGCGATGATGGTTCTCGGTTCGGAGAGAAATCGGTACCAAAATATTTTAGGAACGGAGATTTGGAATCTTCCGATAACGGGACAGATAGAAAAGACTTACGGAGCTTATTTTATCGATAAAACGAAAGAATTTCTTCAGGATATCCGCACCTTGAATCTTCTTGCAGAGGAAAAGGGAATACAAGCGGACAGCACGGAAATGGAGGAGATTCGTAAGGCCGCCAATAAGTTTTATCAGGCACTTACGGAGGAGGACAGAGCTTTTTTCGGAAATTGTACGGAAAAGGATGTCGTGGATATGTATACGGCATACTTTACTGCGGAAAAAACGGCCAATGCTCTTCTTTCTTCGTCAGAGACGGAGCTGAGCGATGCGGAGTCCCGGGTAATCAGCATTGAGCAAATTGCTTTAAGCAGTGAAGACAGTGCAAAAGAACTTTTGGAAAAAGTGAAAACGCCGGGGGCAAATTTTTCGTATTACGCAAGACAGTATTCCGAGGATCCGGAGATTCAAAAACAGCTTTCCATCGGGGAAAAAGAAGATAAGATTTATGAAACGGCATTTTCTCTGGAAAAGGATGAGATTTCCGATGTTATTTCGGAAAATGGAAAGTTTTATATTATAAAGTGTGTGAATCCCTATGATGAAGAGGCAACAAGGGACAGAAAAGAGCGCTTGGAAAAATCCATTCGTATTTTAAAATTTAATGAGAGTTACCTTGCTTACCAAAAGGAACACATTGTGCGTTTTCGAGAGAGTTTTTGGAAGGAAATAGACCTTCATGCCCATGAGAACAGTACAGCGGACTTTTTCTTTTCCGTATATCAGGAATATGTAAAAGAGGCTACAAAATAATCAGCATATAGCTGATACTGATTATTTTGCAGTCTCTTTTTATTCTTAACAAGTGGCGCAGGCGAAGCCTGAGACATCTTGTTCATAACGAGTATCGCTCGCAAAGAATGCGATATCTCGTTTAAAACGAGTAAACTGTTTTTCAATAGTCACATCTTACAGGGCGACAACGATACCCTTGTCATTGGCATAGATTGTGGCAACGCCCATGGCATTGGTAAGGATTATTTCCTTGAATTTTGCAAGCGTTTCAAAGTCCGATTTAATTTGCTCCGCTCTTTCCGGCGCATTCACATGGGTAATCACGAGACGTTTTGTCTTTACGGCGTCCGCTCCTCCCGCTCTTTCTACGGCCAGCTCCACCATTTTCCGCAGTGCTTTTTGTATTCCTCTCTGTTGACCGAGTTGAATAATACTGCCGTTCACAGCTCCCATAATGGGCTTAATGTTCAAAGCGCCGGCCAAAAAGGACTTTATTCCGCTGAGTCTGCCGTTCTTCCTGAGGGTGTCCAGACTTTCCAGAACAAAAAGGGTTTCTATAGTATCGCAGGCCTTTTCGATTTCTTCTACCACTTCCGAAAAAGACTTTCCCTTCTCTTTTAATTCCTGAATATCCAAACAAAGTTTACATTCTCCCGCGCTTGCGGACTTGGAGTCGAAAACATGAACTTTCTTTGTTCCGCCGTTTTCCTCATAAAGGTTGAGACCGATATTTGCGGATTGAAAGGTTCCGGAAAGTGCGGCGGAGAGCGTTACAATATAGATCTCGTCCGCTTCCGACTCTTCTATGGCCTTTTGAAAAGCCTCCGGTGAAGGGCAGGCTGTTTTTGGCCCGATAGGAGAAGCATTTACCTTTTTAATGAAGTCAAGCTGATTGAAATGTTCGTCGTCCGGTATCGAGTAAGAACCGATTTCCAAGGTGAGGGGGACGGTTTTGAAAATCGGATTTTTTTTCATCTCTTCCGTAAAATCTCCGCAACTGTCCGCAATAATTTGGTATGACATAAGGGCTTCCCTTTCTGTACTTAAGATGTGAACAATGTAGTTTTTAAAACTACATAGAGAATTATAGCGAGGCTTACATGCTGCTGTCAAGCTATCCTTGACACGGAGATAGACTTGCAATAAGATTTTTTAAAAAGAGTAGAGGAGAAAGGAAGAATATATGCCAACAAAAGAAGCAGAGTCCCATAACGTGGAGAGGGATGTTCTGGTCACAGGCCATCGTAATCCGGATACGGACTCCATCTGTGCAGCGATTTCTTATGCGCGTTTGAAAAATAAAATCAATAAAACAAAGAACTATATTGCCTGCAGAGCGGGAAATCTGAATGCGGAGACAAGCTTTGTTTTACAATATTTTAAGGAAGAAAAGCCGCGGCTTTTGGAAAGTGTGAAAACACAGGTTTCCGATGTGGCTTATCGAAAGACAGCCGGAGTACCGAAGAATATGTCCTTAAAGCAGGCCTATCAGATTATGCGGGACAGTCACGTGGTAACCCTTCCCGCTGTGACGGAGGACGGGATTTTAGAGGGCTTAATTACCATTTCGGATATTGCAAAGTCTTATATGAATGTCTATGACTCCGCAGTTATTTCTACGGCAAAGACGCAGTTTAAGAATATTTTAGAAACCTTGGAAGCCACTCTCGTAACCGGAGACGCGGAACGGTTTTGTGAAAAAGGAAAGGTCGTGATTGCGGCTGCCAATCCCGAGATGATGAACTATTATATCGAGCCGCATGATATCGTGATTTTGGGTAATCGTGCGGAGAGCCAGCTGTCTGCCCTTGATAACGGGGCGGATTGTATCATTATCTGCGAGGGTGCCAATGTTTCCCCGACCATTCGGGATCTTGCGGAACATAACGGTATGATTATCATGGTGACTTCTTACGATGCCTATACTGCTGCACGCCTTA
The DNA here is from genome assembly GCA_963531555.1 of uncultured Oribacterium sp. GTDB lineage: Bacteria > Bacillota > Clostridia > Lachnospirales > Lachnospiraceae > Oribacterium. The sequence continues at coordinate 247 of CAUSIX010000117.1, read as the reverse complement.
TCAATCAGTCTATTCCCATTGATTTCTTTATGACAAAGGAAGGTATCCTGAGTTTTGAAGAAGATGACTATATTGATGATATAAAAGAGGTGATGGCAAGCAAAAGGCATAGAGATTTTCCGGTTATAAGTAAGGAAGGGAAATATCTTGGCATGATTTCCCGAAGGAACCTGATGGGGGCACATGGAAAGCAAGTGATTATGGTGGATCATAACGAGCTCGGACAGGCCTTGGAAGGTATGGAAAA
>CAUSIX010000116.1:0-5506 GCA_963531555.1 uncultured Oribacterium sp. | reverse complement strand
CTCCCAGATTTTCTGCATATCCTTCTTCGGTATTCCGATTCCCTGATCCTTAACCGAAGTAAAGACCTTTGTTCCTTTTTCCTCCGTTCGGATACAAATCTCGGTTCCTTCTTTGGAAAACTTCACCGCATTGTCAATCAGGTTATAAAGAACCTGTTGTATTTTCGGATAATCCGCATAAACCATTTCTTTTTTTTCGGCAAAGATAAGAGAAAATTGTAAGTTTTTCTTTGCGCACTGCATCTCAAAACTGCCGCAAACCTGCCGAATCATCCGATTGATATCAAGATTACTGCGATTCAGCATGCCTTCCTCATCCAGTTTGTTAAGGCTCAGCATAGACTGTGTCAGTTTGCTCAATCGATCGGTTTCCGTAATCAGTCGTTCCAGATATTTTTCTTCCATATCTCGAGGAATCGTGCCGTCCAGCATAGCCTCCAAATACCCTTTTATGGAGGTTAGAGGAGAACGAAAGTCATGAGAAACATTCGCAATAAACTGCCTCTGATAATCGTCCGACTTTTGTATTTCCTCCGCCATAAAATTTAAGGTTTCCGCAAGATAGCCCATTTCATCCTGCCCGCCCACCTTGATATGGGTTTGATAATCTCCCGAAGCATAACGAAGCGCTCCTACAGTAATTTTCCGTAAAGGCCGATATACATAAGTATAAAATACCCCAAAAATGGAAAGGGAGAAGAAAAAAATTACAGCCATGGCCATGAAAAAAATATCCATTATTTCCGCCTTTTTCCGCTCTATTTCCTTCATAGGTATCATGAGATAGAGGTAAGCTATTTTTTGAAAATCCCTTTGCACCGGCGCCTTGGCTACAAGCCTCGTTTCCTTCAAAAGCCCTTGAAAATCTTCTGTATAATAGGTTCTTTCTCCATTTTTCGTGAAATCAAAGTCTTTAAGTCCTTCCGCTTTAAGTTCTTCCCCGGCTTGAAAGGCAAGAAACTTTCCCTGAGGACTTACAAGGGCCCATTCCGGAGATTTGCTACGAATATTTCCTTCCATATCCGCTGTAATTTTACTGATAGAAAGGCTGCCGAACTCTTCTTTGGAATAATAATTTGCAAGTCTCGTTACCTCTCGATAAAGTGAAGCCCCTTCCGTATTATAAAAATAATTTTGGACTCGCCTTCCTCCATAAAAATAAGTAAAAAAGAGGGAAAGAAGAAAAAATACGGAGTAGCCCAGTAAAAATTTAATGAATAATCGCCTTCTCAAGCTCTTCACCCCAGCCTAAACTTATAGCCTATACCCCAAACCGTGGAAATTTCCCATTCTTCCCCTCCGGGAAGCTTTTCTCTTAGACGTTTAATATGCACATCCACCGTACGGGAATCGCCTGCAAACTCATAGCCCCAAATATGATCGAGGAGCTGTTCTCTGGTAAATACCTGATTGGGACAGCTCGCGAGAAAGTAGAGCAGTTCCAATTCCTTCGGAGGCATATCCACAATTTTCCCTTTATAGTGCACCGCATAATTACTCAGGTTCACCACCAGATCGGAGTATGCAATAAACTTTCCTTTCTGTAATTGTTCCTCTTTTTCCTTTTCCTCCGCATTCTCGTAGGAAGAAACTCTTCTTCCCGGCTTAAAACGACGGAGAACCGCTTTCACTCTTGCCACCAGCTCTTTTGTATCAAAAGGCTTTAAGATATAATCATCCGCTCCAAGCTCCAGCCCCAGTACCTTATCAAAGGTTTCTCCCTTTGCGGAAAGCATAATAATGGGCACATCGGAGGATGCCCGAATCCGTCTGCAAACCTCATAGCCGTCGATTCCCGGGAGCATTAAATCTAAAATTAAAAGCTCGGCACCCTCCTTTTCAAAAATACTGAGTGCCTCTTCCCCGTCTTCCGCAATCTTTGTGGAAAAGCATTCCTTCTCAAGATAGAGAGAAATCAACTCCGCAATGGAGCTGTCATCATCCACAATCAGGATTCTTTGCTTTTCTGCCACAGTACCTCCTTTACCATTTCGCTGTTCTGACAATGCTATCTACGAAACAATTTCGCTGTTCTGACAATGCTATCTACGAAACAATTTCGCCGTTCTGACAATGCTGTCTACAAAACAATTTCGTCGTTATAACAAATCTGTCTACAAAACAATGCTGCCGGTCTAACGATTCTATTTCTTAAAATAGATAATCGTTACTCCGTCAGATCCCTCACCATATTCTCCCAGTCTGAAGGATTCAATATGCTTATTCTTCTTTGCTGAGTCTTGCACCATTTTCCGAAGCGCACCGGTCCCTCTTCCGTGAACGACTCTAACCTGCGGAAGCTTGGCAAGAAAAGCATCATCCAAGTACTTATTCAGCTCCGGAAGTGCGTCCGCTGTCATTTTTCCAATCAAATTGATCTCCGGGGAAATGCCCATCGCCTTGGCCCTTCCGAGTCCTGCTGTCTTTCCTTGATTTCGAACAGGGGCTTCCTTTTCCTTATGCTGGATAAATTCCACCTCTTTTGCCGAAACCTTGGTTCTGAGAATGCCCGCGCTTACGGTAAACATCCCGTTCTTATCCGGAAGCTCGGTAACGGTTCCCACGACATTATGCATATTGAGAAGTCTGACCTTATCCCCGAGCTTAAGGTTTTTCAGAGAAATAGTCTGCATCGGCCCCTTTACGCTTTGTCCGGAAAAGGCCTGTGTCTCCTCCATCTTCTTTTTTAGCTTACTGCGAATCTGCTCCGCTTCCAGAGAGCTTCCTCCGCCGTTTTCGCGCTTTCTGATTTCCTTTACTATGCTGTCTGCCGTTTCCTTCGCATCGGAAAGAATCTTTGCCGCCTCTTCCCTTGCGCGATTCAGGATTTTCTCTCTGCCTTTCTCAATGCCCTTTGTGGACTCTCTCGCCCGGGCTTTCAGACGCTCCACTTCTTCCTTATATTGCTCGATTTCCAGCCTTTCTCTCTCGGCGAGCCTCTTACTGTCCTCCAAGTCCGAAATCAAATCTTCAAAATGGAGATCCTCTTCTCCGATACGACCTTTGGCGTCCTCAATGATTTTCTCGCTTAAGCCGAGCTTCTTTGCAATCGCAAAAGCATTGGACTTACCGGGCACACCGATAAGCAGACGGTAAGTCGGACGAAGGCTTTCCACATCAAACTCGCAGGCCGCATTTTCCACTCCCTCCGTAGACAAGGCATAAAGCTTAATCTCCGCATAATGGGTCGTTGCAAGCGTGGTCACTTCTCTTTCGTAGAGCTCATGCAGGATACCGAGCGCCAGCGCCGCTCCTTCCGTGGGATCCGTACCGGCTCCCAGCTCATCAAAAAGGCAGAGGCAGTCGGAATCCGCCTCCGAAAGGATTTTTACCGTATTCGTCATATGAGCGGAAAAGGTGGAGAGGCTCTGCTCAATGCTTTGCTCATCCCCGATATCCGCATATATTTCCTTAAAAACCGTGATGGAAGAACCCTGAAAGGCCGGAATCAGGAGCCCCGCCTGTCCCATTAACTGCAAAAGCCCGAGGGTCTTTAAGCACACCGTCTTTCCGCCGGTATTCGGACCGGTAATCACCAAAAGCCGGAAGGCTTCTCCGATATGAATGGAAATCGGGACAACCTTATCCTTCGGAATCAAAGGATGGCGCGCGTCCAAAAGCTTCAACTTTTTTTCTTTTTCTAAGCTAGGTCTAACCCCGTCCATCTTCTTTCCCAGCTTTGCCTTCGCAAAGACAAAGTCCAAGTGAGAAAGAAGCTCCAGATTCCTTTCTAAAACCGGAAGATTCGGAGACAGCTTAAGACTGAGAGAAAGTAATATTTTCTCCACCTCCTCTTTTTCCAGCGAAAAGAGCTCACTCAGATTGTTTTCGAGCTGTACAATACTTAAGGGCTCCATAAAGAGCGTAACACCCGTGCTGCTCTCATCATGGACTATGCCGTGAAAGGCATTTTTATACTCCGCCTTTACCGGAAAAACATGGCGACCGTTTCTAAGGGTAATAACCCCCTCCTGCAGCATAGAACGCTTATCGTTTAAAATCCGGTTCAGCTCCTCCGTGATTTTTCCTTCTATTCCCTTTTCTTTTCTTCGGATATCGGAAAGCTCCTTACTGGCATCGTCAAAGAGGCGCTCCTCCGACTCGATTGAGCGGGAGAGCTCACGTCTGATTTCCTCTAAGGAATCTATTTCCTCAAAATAAGCACGTAGGCTGTCTTCTATTTCTCCGCCCTGCTCCTTTACTTTTTTACTGCTTTCGAGCATTCTTGCCACTTGGTACAGTTCGAATACGGAAAGAGAAGCCCCGAGTTGCAGTCTCGGAAAATAGGGGCGTATATCCATAATCCCCCGAAAGGAGATCGGCCCCTTTAGCCGAATACGGCTCTCCGCCTCTTCCGTTTCTAAAAGATTCCGCTCCACCTCATAAAAATCGGAGGAAGGAAGGAGCGCCTCCGCCCTCTCCTTTCCGAGAGAAGACTCCGCTTCCTCTATAAGCATGGCTATAATCTTTGTATATTCTATTGTTTTTAGAACCTTCTGATTCATTTTTCCGACTTTCTTATTCCTTTACTATCTATATTCAACTTCCGGGTAAAACGATTCGTATAGAAGCATACGAAGAAAGATTCTTTCCAATTTTCCTTCTACCCTTAGTCTTTTTCGAGCATGAGTCTTGCACAACCGTAGATTCCCGCATCGTTTCCGAGTGTTGCCAGCACAAGTTCCGCCTTTTTCTCTAAAATCGGTGTGTACTCTTCATAGTGCTTCCGAATAAGGTCTAGAAGAAACTCTCCCGCCTTCGACACACCGCCTCCGATGACGAAAATCTCCGGATCGGCAACCATGGAAACCTGCGCAAGCACAATCCCCAAGGAGCGCATACTTAAGTCAAGGCTTAAATAGGCAAGTTGATCTCCCTCTTTTGCCGCATCACAGACGATTTTTGCCGTCAACGCTTTTCCATAGATACGAAGAGAAGAAGGCTCTCTAAACATCCTTAAGAAACGCTCCGCCTCCTTCACGATTCCGGTAGCGGAAGCCACCTGCTCAAGGCAACCCATTCCGCCGCAGGCACAACGCTCACCCTCTACTTCTCTAACATGGATATGTCCGATTTCCGCTCCGGCGCCGTGTGCACCGGCCACAATTTTCCCGTTTAAAATAAGGCCGCCGCCGACTCCCGTTCCGAGAGTGACCATCATCATATTTTGATAGCCTCTGCCGCCGCCCTGCCACATTTCTCCAAGAGCGGCTACATTGGCATCATTTCCCACTGCACAGGGAATCCTACCCCCCATGAGCTCTCGCATAATCCGGGCGGGATAAATGTCTTTCCAACCCAAATTCACCGCCACTCTGACATGACCGTCCGGTTCAACCGGTCCCGGTACACCGATGCCGATACCCGTGATATCCTCATAGGCAATGGTCTTTTCCTCCAAGTGCTTCTTCAGTTCTTCCGCCACATCGGGAAGAATATATTTTCCGTTTTCCGCCTTCCGGGTCATCACTTCCCACTTATCCAGAAGCACCCCGTTATAGGTGAA
>CAUSIX010000115.1:0-5522 GCA_963531555.1 uncultured Oribacterium sp. | reverse complement strand
AGAGAGGTCATTTCGCAAGTCTTGGCTAACGCAAAGAAGGCGGATTTAGCGTCGTTGAACAATGTGATTGATACGGTACTTCCGCAAATTGCATTTAATGTGGATGTGGGAGATATTTTAGAGCTTGCCAAAGGAGTTAACCGTTATAATATCGTAGGTTCGGAAGGTTTCCCCTATGATTTACGCACGCAGATGATGGGAAAGAAGGGAGACTGTGTTATCCCGCTTACCCTTGCTTCCAATGTAACAAAGCTTCATAATTATCTTTTCGGGGATGAAGATTATAAGCCAAGCTCCGAGGTATGGACTTTTAGTGATAAAATTGCCTCCGATGCACAAAACTATAAGAGCGGAAGAGGAGAGGAAAGCACAAAGAAAAAGTCCAAGCATGAGGACGAGGAAGAAGAAACAAAGGAGAAGGAATCTAAGAAGAAAAAAGGTGATTCCGATTCCGAGTCCGAGACGAAGAAAAAGAAGGCTGAAACCGATGCCGACGGCAATACTGTTGAAAATACCAAGTCTTCAGAAGGAAAATCCGGCAGCACGGAGAGCAGTAAAGAGGGCAAAAACGGAAAGAATACGGAAGAAAGTAAGACACAAAGCACAGAGTCCAAGGCAGGTACCGAGGAAAGCAAAAAGAGTACAGAGGAGAGTAAAAAAAGTACGGAGGAAAGTAAGAAGTCCGAAGGCGGAAATGGGGCACAGGAACCCAGTATCGGCGGAGGACCGAGTAGTGCGGAAGGAGGAGACGATAGCGCTCCCGGAAAAATTGTGGATTAGTTTTTATCCTTAAATAGGGCGATGTATTACGGATAAAAGAAGAAGGGGCTGTAAAAAATCAAAATATTTTTCTAAGCAATATAGGTCTGAACTTGGGGCACGCTCTCGCTAGCTTCGCCACGTAACGGATACTAAGCGAAAAACTGCGTTTCTCTTGTTTTTCGCAAGTACCGACGGGCTCAGACTACCCCACATTCAGACCTATATTGCTGAAAATTTATTTATCATTTTGATTTTTTACAGCCCCTTTTTTGCTCTGAAGAACTGCAGAAAGCGAAGCCGGAGAAATCTTGTTCTTAGCGAGTGTAATGCGTAGAGCGTGAGCAATATTGTTTAGCCTGTAGCTGTACTAAATTGGACAAAGTTTGGCACGGATTGGTAAAAACAAAGAATATTCATAGCAAAGGAAAGAAATTTATAGAGAGAAATTCGTAAAAAAACTTATCAGCTTTGCAAAATAGCCGAAATTCTTAAGGAAAATTTGTTGAAAATGGAGATAGATGTTTTTTAAGAAGGAGGCATCATGAAGAAACATTGGGCGAGAAGGGGAGTAATTCCCTTGAGTATTGTAGCGCTGACGGCAATTTCTCCGCTTAGACTAAGAGCGGAGGAGCAGGGAGCCACAGGGAAATGGGTACAAACCGGGGAAACATGGATTTACCTAAATGAAAAGGGAGAAAAGAGAACCGGTTGGATAGAGGATAAGGGACAGAAGTATTATATTGATCCGGTAAAAGGAACTCTTGCTACCGGTTGGGTACAGATGGAGGGTAAGTGGTATTTTCTGGATACTAAGGAAGCTTCTCTCGGAAAATTGGCAGAAGGATGGCAGTGGATAGACGGCTATTGCTATTATTTTGCTAAAGATACAGGGAAGATGGCGGAAAATGAAAAGACACCGGATGGCTTTTTTGTGTCTGCTACGGGAAAGTGGGCGAACGAAAAGGGAGAATCCGTTTATAAGCCGGAGCTTGGGGTGAAGAGCACGGTAGAGAAGGAAAAGGAAGCGGAGAAGGAGAGAAAGCAGGATTCGGTAAAGACCGGCACAGAGACCGGGCAGAGCGCAGCAGTATCTAAGGCGGCAGGCAGCTCCGGAGGCTCAGGCAGCGGCACACGTTCCGGCGGGGGCAGCGGAAGGTCAGGCGGTTCCGGCGGCTCCGGAGGCGGTAGTAGCCGCTCGGGAAGTTCGGGGGGCTCCGGAGGAGGCAGCAGTCGTTCCGGAAGCGCAGGAAGCTCCGGCGGAAGTGGAAGATCCGATAAAGCTTGGCAGAACAGCTACAATCCGTCCACGGAAAACCCCTTTGCTACGGCGGAAGAGCTTTATGCCTTCCATGAGAAGAACGAGATTGAAAGAAAAGAAGATATCGAGCTGAGAGCTTCCAAGAAGAAGAGAGAGGAAGACGAGGCGGCAGCAAGGAGTAAAGAGGAAAATAAGGAAAAAGAACGCATTCAAAAAGAGAAAGAAAAGGCGGAACGGGAAGCTTTAGAAAGAAAGAGAGCCGAAGAAGCAAGAAAATCTTATTTTATTGACGGAGTAAGATTAACAGCAGCCGATTTCTCCGTGAAAAAAGTGCATGTGGAGAAGCAGACCTACAGCTACGGATATAAGCCTTATTTTGAAGGCAGCGGTATTATCGATAGGGAAAATATTCCCGAGCGTGTAGAAAGCGCGAATGGAGAGAAAGACTACTATGCCTCTCTTTCCTATTATGCGGTAGAGCGCGATCTTTTGGATTACTATCTTAAAGGAACGGCACATTTAGGAATCGCTCCGGCAGAGGAAGAGAAAAGCCTTAAGATATTCGGGCGTTTGCATAAGCTGAAAAATTTGCTGGAAGAAAAGGACAAGGTAGGGGAATCCGCTTTCAGCCTCTATCAAAAAGCGGGAAAGGATAGAACGGCAAGCGCTTCCAATATGCCCGCCGAAGAGGAAAGTGCAGGAAGTACAGAAAGCTCCGAAAGAACCGCTGTGGCAAGTCCGTCCGAGCTTGGACATTCCGGAACAGTTGCCAGCGCATCCGTGCTTCCGAAGGAAGAGAAGAGCGAGTCTTCCGGAAAAGTAGAGGAGAAGGATAGTAGGAATATTCCTACGAATTATCACAGTGAAGCGCTTTTAGAGGAAGAAAGCATTGGAGCAGGACAGTTCTTCTCTACAGAGGCAAAGAATAAGATAGATGGCAACCAGCCTTTTATCTTGGAACATAGCGGATTCTATGGAGGTAGAAATACGGTGGCTTTGGTTCTCGGAGGAGAATGGACAAAGGCAGGGAAACTTACCGCATTGTATCTCACCGAGCCGAACGATCATCTAAGAGCGGTAAAGCGCTATGAGGTATCGGAGAAGGGCGGAAAGCCGGTTCTTATTCCGGGAAATCACAGCTCCGTATATTCTGAAATAAAGAGGATGTACAGCTTAAAGCTCTATACGGAAGCGATCTCGGATTATCTTCTTCCTTAGAAAAAGGAAAATAGGATAAAGAAAAAAGGGACTGTAAAATCAAAATTATAAATGGATGTTTTGCAATACAGGTCTGAATGTGGGGTAGTCTGAGCCCGTCGGTACTTGCGAAAAACAAGAGAAACGCAGTTTTTCGCTTAGTATCCGTTACGAGGCGAAGCTAGCGAGAGCGTGCCCCATGTTCAGACCTATATTGCTAGAAAATAATTTTGCTTTTTACGTTGTTTCCATTCTTACTCCGTCTTCGTACAATACATAAAGTAACTGTGACCGCTCGGGAGGTGCTGTATCCCTTTTATGCCCGGACGAATCAGGTAATTTTCTTTGGAAAATACCATGGGGGCCATGGGAAGGTCTTCCAAAAGCATCTGTTCAGCCTTATGCAGTGCTTTGGAACGCTTCTTTCCATTCGTTTCTTTCATTGCAGTCTGCATCAGTTTATCATACTTTTTATTGCTGTAATGGGCATAGTTGTTTGCATCCTGTGAACGGAAAAGATTTAACAGCTGAAGGGGTTCGTCATAATCATAAACCCAAGCAAAACGAGTCAACTGAAAATCCCCCGTGTGCTGTGTTGCGGAAACAACCTTCCACTCCTGCGTGTCAATTTCCATATCGACACCCAGCTCCTTAAAGGCACTTTGCAGATACTCCGCAATAGTGTTGTTTGCTCCACCTGCATTATTTAAATATTTTACCTTGGGAAAGCCTTCTCCGTTCGGATATCCGGCTTCCTTCATCAGCTTTTTGGCTTCTTCCAGATCCTTTTCGTATTCCTCCGTATGGAAAGGAGTACCGTAATCCTTCAGTGTTTTTTCCATAAAGGAACTTCCGTCTTCCGGATCACTTACGCCTTCACAAACAAAGGTGGAAGCCGGGGTACGATAGCCTTCGAAAATATTTTCCGCAATATACTTTTTATCAATAGCAAGGGCAAAGGCCTTTCTGACCTTCGCATCATCAAAAGGCGGTTTCTCCATGTTGAAAATCATGCCGGAAGTACCGAGAAGCGGATAACTCTTGAAATCTTCACTGTCACGAAGAGAGTCCATTTCCTCGGAAGGGATACGGCTTGTGACATCCAAACTTCCCTCCATATAAGCGGAATAAGCGGAATTGTCGTCTTCCACCAGATGGAAAATCAGCTCATCGACCGTTACCTTATCCGCATCATAGTAGTAAGGATTTTTCTTGAGGGAAATGTAATCACCGTCCACATACTCATTCATTCGGTATGCTCCGTTGGAAACATAAGTAGAGGGATTAAAGCTCCATCCTTCTCCGCCTTCTTCCAACATATCTTTTCTAAGCGGAACCAGAGAGGAAAAAGCAACGATTTTATCAAAATAGCTGAGCGGCGAAGTGAGATGCACTACAAAGGTTCTCTCATCCGGTGCCTCCACTTTAAGGGCGTCAAGCTCTCCCTTACTTGCCTCTTCATATCCTTCTATCATGCTTAGCATATCATAGCCGTAAGGGGCGGCAGTTTTCGGATCCGCCAGTCTCTTAAAGGAATAGACGAAGTCTTCACTGCTTAAATCCATGCCGTCCGACCATTTGAGATTTTCACGAAGGTGGAAGGTCCAAGTCAGGCCGTCTTTCGAGCACTCCCAGCTTTCCGCCATGGCGGGAAGAACTTGCCCGTTTTCCCCGTATTTCAGAAGTCCCTCAAAGCAGTGCATAATCATGGTGCCCCCGTCCAGAGTGGAGTTCAGCGCCGGATCCATGGTTTCCGGAGAGGGACCGATACAGACATCCAGCTTCTCGATGGGATTTCCCTGTTCTCCTTCCATATCCTCCGTACTTTGCTCTTTATTGTCTTTTGCGGATTCTTTTTTTTTGCCGCAGGACATAAGGGTAAAACTGAAAAGAGCTAAAAAGAGGACAGTTAGCAGTATTTTTTTCATAGATACCTCCTTGTATTGCTGTATTTTCTAATATTACCATTTTCGACAAAAAATCTCAAAAATATTTGCCTGTTTTGCCTGATTCCTGATTTACGATTTGGAGAATGGTTTTACCGAGGAAGGGCGTGCTTAGGATTGAAAATCGTATAAAAAGATACTGCATTTTTCTTTTGCTTCGGTGTGCTTATGCTTTATGCGAAAAACTTGTTTTATGAGGAGGCAAAGTGATACAATGCAAAAGTTGAAATTAGAAGAAATTATCGGATAAGGAAGTAGAAGCTATGGAACTTCATCTATCAGAAGATGATATGGCGTATTTAGAAGAATTGTATGTCCCGCATAAGGGCTTTGGAATAGCAAAAGGGGGAAAGGAAGCG
>CAUSIX010000114.1:0-5553 GCA_963531555.1 uncultured Oribacterium sp. | reverse complement strand
ACCGTACCGATGTCTCCACACTGTCTGTGGTGCGTACAGCCCTCAGCGATATAAATCTTATCTCCGTCCTCCAAGGAATCCAAAACCGCACAGCCTTGTAAGGCATAAGACAAAAAGCCCTTGTACCTTGCCATAAGGATAGAAAAGGAGGTAAGCGGAACATCTTTCTCTAAAATCTTCTCCACCGCCTTAAAGGCCTGCGAATCCGTTACTACAAGCTTTACTTTTTTCCCGAGACTTTCCATGACTGCCTTTAATTCCTCTACTTGCGTAACAATGGGGATAGCATGATAGTCGAGAATATCTCGAATCGCCATCTGCTGCGGTAAAATAAGCCTTCCCTTCGGTGCCGATTCGTCAATCGGTGTCACGAGAACAACATAGTCTCCCTCTTTCGTAAGACCCGAAAAAAGCCTTCTTCCTTCCGTCTTCGGAAGCAGCTCCGCTAAGGCATTTTTAATGCCTCCGGTTCCGGTGAAATTTGCACTTTCTTCCGAAGACAGGTTGGAACAACTCTGAATACTTTGGATGCCGTACTCTCGCTTTTTCTGTTCCAAGACCTCCCGTGCTTTTTTCAGCTCTTCTTTTTCGGTATCGGATAATCTGTCCAGCTGGCTTAAAATCAGCATCACAGGGATATGTTCCTCTTGAAAGACTTCCAAAAGGAGCTGTTCCCGCTTCGGAAGAAAACATAGTTCCGAATGTAAAGCCTCGGCACTTTCCTCTAAAAAAACCTTCGCAGACAAAACAAGCAGCGCGATATCCGTCTCGCGAATCACCTCTTTACTGCGGGAAACACGCATCTCTCCAAGACTGCCCTCGTCATCGATTCCCGGAGTGTCAATGAGAAGCACCGGCCCGAGAGGCAGGATTTCCATAGATTTTCTGACCGGATCCGTCGTCGTACCGAGGATATCCGAAACGAGGGAAACCGGCTGCCCCGCAATAGCATTCATCAGACTCGATTTCCCTGCGTTTCTTCTCCCGAAGAAGCTGATATGAACACGTTCACTTTGCGGTGTGTCCTGTAAGCTCATAGTTCCTCCCTTAAGTGCAGATGATTGAGTTAAACTTTCTTTATTTTGCATTGCCGTATGGGGACACGCTCTCGCTAACCTCGCCTCGTAGGGGTTCTAAGTTTTTACAATACCAAAAACTAAGAACCCACGGGCTCAGATTGTCCCCATACGGCAATCACAAAATGACAGAAAATCATCTTCTGCCAATTTCTCATACATAAAGTTAGAAGTAGAAATCCCGCTTATTGGACTGATAGATGCTTTCAATATGCTCCCCTGCAATTCTGCTTCGGTTTGCGTTCGGAATCGTCTCCAATTCCTCCTCAATAAGCTCTTCTCCGCATTTTCTGGTTTCGGGGCTTGCATAGTCGGTCAGGTACTCCGCCAAAGTCATTAAAGCGTTCGGATGACAGCAGTTCTGAATCTGTCCGGATTTGCAAAGGGACATAAAGCGGTCGCCGGTTCTCCCTTCTCTGTAGCAGGCGGTACAGAAAGACGGGATATAGCCGAGGTCCATAAGCCATTTCACCACCTCATCGAGAGTTCTCTGGTCGGAAACGTCAAACTGCTCCGTATCATGCGGTCTTTCTTTGTCCGTGTATCCGCCGACGGAAGTTCTGGACGCACCGGAAATCTGGGAAATCCCCATGGCGAGCGCTTTCTTCCGCACTTCTTCCGACTCTCTGGTCGAGATAATCATTCCGGTATAAGGTACGGCAATGCGAATGCAGGCAATGATTTTCGCAAAGATTTCATCATCAATTCCGTTGTCAAACTGGGTCGGATCAATGTCATCGGCCTTTTTCAGTCTCGGTACGGATATGGTGTGCGGGCCCACGCCATGCACGGCTTCCAGGTGCTCCGCGTGCATCAGGAGTCCTGCGAACTCATAACGATACTTATCCAGTCCGAAGAGAACACCGATTCCCACATCATCGATTCCCCCTTCCATCGCCCTGTCCATCGCTTCCGTATGATACTTATAGTTGTGCTTCGGTCCGGTCGGATGTAAAGCCTCATACCCCTCTTTATGATAGGTTTCCTGGAAAAGAATATAGGTTCCGATACCTGCCTCTTTTAATTTCCGGTAATTCTCCACTGTGGTTGCCGCAATATTGACATTGACTCTACGAATATCTCCATTTTTATGATGAATGCTGTAAATGGTCTTGATACTCTCCAGAATATACTCTATCGGATTGTTGATCGGGTCTTCTCCAGCCTCAAGCGCAAGTCTCTTATGCCCCATGTCCTGCAAAGCGATAACCTCTTTTTTGATTTCTTCCTGCGTCAGCTTCCTTCTTCCAATCGTCTTGTTCTTCGCATGATAAGGACAGTACGTGCAGCCGTTTACACAGTAATTCGAGAGGTAGAGGGGGGCAAAAAGTACGATTCGGTTGCCGTAAAAGGCCTTCTTGATTTCCTCTGCGAGGGAAATCATCTTTTGATTCAAATCGGGAATCTCACACGCTAAAAGCACGGACGCCTCTCTGTGATTTAATCCGGCACAGTCCAGACTTCCATCCGGCTTATATTTCGGTTTGGCTTTTTCTAATAGGGATTCGATATACGCCCGATCGTTTTTCTTCTCATCCGCAAAACGGAGCGTTTCCAGAATTTCCTCGTGGGAAATGAATTCTTCTGCTTCTAATGATTTTGGATTGTAAGACATAATTCCTCCTTCTTTCGGTCTGAGTACCGATTCCGCAAAAGCCTCTTTTCAGCCATTGCAAATCAGGATACATCCCGTTCAGATACAGTAATCTTTTTTAATCAATAGGTAATTTTCTTGACATCTCCCCGATCTACAAGAAGATGGGCACCGATGGATTCCATCCTTCTCGAAAGACAGGCTCTGCACTGTGCAGACTCATCTCCGGTACAGATCTTGTTGTCATAGAGGAGATATTTCTTTCTGACCGCTGTCGGCGAAAGATTCGGCATAAGGACATTCGCTCCGGAGAGGATGCCCAGTTCCCGCCCCCGTTTATCGATGGTTCCCAGTGCGGTCGTCGCCGGAATCAGCATATTCGGGTGAATCAGGCGAAGAAGCGATAAGAGAAACAGGGTATCTTGCAATGTTCCCGCCTTTTCTCTCGCAAAGACTGTCGCGTGTTGCGGAATAAACGGGCCGATGCCGCACATATCCGGCTGAAATTCCTGAATAAAATACAGGTCTTTCGCCAGGGTCTTCGCGGTCTGATGCGGAGACCCCACCATAAAACCGCAACCCACCTGAAAGCCGATGTCCTTCAAATCCTTAAGACAGCGCATCCTGTGCTCCCAGCTCAGCTCCTTCGGATGAAGGTACTGATAGTGTTCTTTGTCCGCCGTCTCATGGCGAAGAAGATAGCGGTCGGCTCCCGCGAGAAAATACTTTTCGTAAGATGCTCGAGACTTCTCTCCTATGGAAAGGGTTACGGCACAATCCGGAAATGCTTTCTTGATGGCCTGCACAATCTCAACAATCTTCTCATCCGTAAAATAGGGATCTTCCCCGCCTTGCAGGACAAAAGTGCGAAATCCGAGGCGATAGCCTTCCTCACAGCAGGAAAGAATCTCTTCCTTGCTAAGCCTATAGCGCTCCACTTCCTGATTGCCCCGCTGTATTCCGCAGTAGTGGCAATTGTTCTTGCAATAGTTCGTAAATTCGATGAGCCCTCTCGTATAAACTCCCCGCCCGTAGTACTTCTCCGTGCATTCTCTTGCAAGCTGATGCGCAAGTTCTTCGTCTGCCTCCGTCCGCTCTTCGAGAATCTTCTCATACGAAGAAAGGCTTAAATGATGCTTTTCGGAAAGAAGGCGCAGGAGTTCGGAACTCGTTTTGTTTTTTTCTTCGAAATAAGGAAGATATCCGACCTCGCTCTCAGACGGAAAAAGCTTCGGGAGAAAGTTTTTTCTACACGCTGGCATAGGCTGTTTTTACGCTGATACCGGAAATATTGCCAATCTTTCCGGCAAGTGCGGAAATCGTATCATTCGGTGCATCCAGAGCAATCGATACAATATGCAGGTTTTTCTTCTCATAGGGTAAACCCATTCTCCCCACAATATAATTTCCGTATTCATGAAGCAGTGTATTCAGCTCTTCTACGGAATCCCGGTTTTCCACGATGATGGCCATCACGGCAATTCTCTTTTCCTGTTCCATTTCATTGTCCTCCTTTGGAAAATTAACTGACTCCAAGTATAGCATATAAAAACGAACCGTAAATTCACAATAGGAATTACTCCGATTTATTTCTTTATTCACTGATAAAATCTTTACTCCATCATCAATCTTTACTCCATCATCTCCTATAGCGTTTTCATAAGCTGATGATAATAAAAAAGGGGCTGTAAAAAATCAAAAAACCATTTTGATTTTTTACAGCCCCTTTAGATCTTCTCTTTTATTCCGGAAGCTCTATCCAAAAATCAAGCGCATGTCCTATCAGTTCCTGCGGTTCCACCTTAAATTCCTTGGCAAGCTCCTTTAAACGGTCGTCCACCAAGTATTTATTCTTTTTTTCGTAGGCTGCAAGTCTCTCTCCGTGAAGAAATACCTCGCTGATGCCGTGCGCCTTGGCTCCTATTTTCCGCATCATACTGATAGAAGCCTCATTGTCCGCATCTACTCGTCCGCGAAACACACGTTCCCCCGTCCGTCTCTTTAATGCTTTCATAAGAAGCAGCAAACTTTCCGGCCCGATACCGTGTCCCTGATACTGCCTCTTCAAAGCAATGCAAAGCTCCCAAGGCTTAGCTTGCAGGTTTCTGATCCCGCAATATCCGAGAAATACGGAATTCAGATTGAAAATACTGTAATACGCTCTGTTCTTCATAAAAAAACTTTCCCAGAGCTTATCCAAAAAGCTTTCATCCGTAAAGGCCTCTTTAATAAAGGAGGAATCATACTCTACCTCCAAATACCCCCTGTGGTCTTTTTCGGAGATACCAAGAAGACAAAGCCGCTCTCCTTCTATCAAAAGTTCTCCCTCTTTCGGTAAAGAACTTGAATCGAAGCTCGGGCTTCGCTTTTCCGGTCCGGCTTCATCGCAGAGCTCAATTTCCTCCTGCAAGTCAGAAAAGAGGCCGCCCAAATCCTCAGCTGCCCCTACTCTTCCGTCACCGTATATATTCAATTGATTTCTTTCTTCCAGTCTGTCTAAAAGCTCCGAAAACATCATCTGATCCTTCAAATGAATGTTTCTCTCCTCCTTCTCTATTTTCATAGGCACCTCTTTCTGTAGGTCGCCAATCTACATTCTTTTTTTCTATTCTACTCCTCTATATCGGCAGTTTCTATAGAAATGTCCTATAAAAGTTTTTTGAAGATAGTATTGATTTTTACATATATCACAAATTTTCAAGCTTTTTTAATCTTTTTTTTGCCTATTTAATCAAAATAATTTTTTGGCCGGCAGCCTTTTTCATGCGATTCATCAGAGCAAAACCTATCCCTTTTTCCGAATAGCCTTCCGAAAGAATGAGTTCAATCCCCTCCTCGTCACATTCCCGAAGAATGCGGAATAAGTTGTGGGTCATGGACAGG
>CAUSIX010000113.1:0-5563 GCA_963531555.1 uncultured Oribacterium sp. | reverse complement strand
CTATCTCTGCACTGGTTTAGAGATTTGCATCCCATTTCTTTTTCTTGTCTTCCTCTATCCGCATTTGTATGGCACGCATACTCACGGCTAAAGCATACATTTTGGGATCTTTTTCTCTTAGGTAGTTTAGGTCTTTGGGGCTCACAGCCTTTCCGCTGCCATAGAGGATGGTGATCTTTAAGACATTCATTTGTACCTTTAGTGCTTCATTTTCCGCCTCTGCTTTTTCCTTACCTTCCGCAATTTCTTTTAAGGCTTGACTAAATTTAGATTTTAATTCATTGAATTTTTTTACATCCTCTGCAATTTTTTTGAAATCCTTCTGTTCTTTTTCTGTTAAGTTGATTTTTTTTCCGTTTACTTCTATATATCCGTCTTCGGCAATGTTTAGTAAATCATCTGCGCTTTCAAAGCGAAGACTCCAGTTTCTTTCATTCTTATCTTCCTTCAGTTTTACCATGAAAGAATTGTTTACCCATACGGATTCTCCCTCACCCGTAATCTCCGGTGTTTTTTCCATTTCTGCGAAGCCTTTATATTCTTTACTTAAGGTAAAACTATCTTTTTTTTGCAGCATGCGAAATTCTGTTGTTTTATACTCTCCGTTTAGCTCGTATCCAAGAACCTTTTTTCCAATCTGTTTGTAGAGAGAGCTTTGCCCTCTGTTTATTCCCTGAATGCTCATTTTCATCTCCTTATAAAAACATGCAGTATTACCTTAAATATCGACGAAAAGGAGAGGTACTATAAAGTTTTACTTGTTTTTTAGAAACATTCCTTTAGTTAAAAATTTTTCTTTTTAAAAAATGAAAAGTTTTGCTTGACGAATGAGAAAAATAGATTATACTACCATACAAGACTTGAATATAAGACATAGATAAATAAGTCCTAATATAAGGAGGGGAAAATATGAAGGCAAAAGCAAAGAGCGGTGCTCTACTCGGGGCAGCATTCCTTATGGCAACTTCGGCTATCGGGCCGGGATTTTTAACACAGACGGCAAAATTTACAGGGGACTTTCAGGCAAGCTTCGGCTTCGTTATCCTGATTTCGGTACTCCTTTCCGCTATTGCACAGTTAAATATTTGGCGAGTGCTTTGTGTGAGCGGGATGAGAGGACAGGATGTCGGAAACCGTTTACTTCCGGGACTGGGATACTTCATTTCCTTCCTGATTGTTCTTGGCGGTCTGGTCTTTAATATCGGAAATGTAGGTGGAGGTGCTCTCGGGATTCAAACTACCTTGGGAATTCCGGTGCAGATTTCCTACTTTATTGCAGGGGGACTCGCTGTACTCGTTTTCCTATCAAAAGATGCTAAGGGAATCATGGATAAGCTCGTAAAGATTCTGGGCGGTATCATGATTGTGGTTATTCTTGTAGTGATTTTCATTGTAAAGCCTCCTGTTGCGACAGCGGTAAAGAACAGCTTTGTTCCGGATGCGAAGCTCGGCACTTTGGTTCCGGCTATCTTGACACTCCTTGGGGGCACGGTTGGCGGATATATCACCTTTGCCGGTGCACACAGACTGATTGATGCAGGGGTTACAGGAGAGGGAAAACTGAAGGACATTCAGTACTCCGCAGTGATGGGCATGATTGTGGCAGCAATGGTTCGTATTCTTTTATTCCTTGCAGTGCTTGGTGTAGTGGTAAAAGGAGTAACTTTAGATGCGGGAAATCCTGCAGCGGATGCTTTCTTCCAGGGGGCGGGAGAAATCGGAAGACGCTTTTCCGGTTTAGTGCTTACCTGTGCAGCGATTACGTCTATCATCGGTGCGGCTTATACTTCTGTCAGCTTCTTAAAGACTTTCTCTTCGAAGATAGCGGAGAAGGAAAATCTTTGGACTATCGCCTTTATCGTGATTTCCACTTTGGTTATGGCCTTCCTCGGGAAGCCGGCAACCCTCCTTGTTTTGGCTGGGGCTTTAAACGGACTGATCTTACCGGTAACCCTTGGGGTATGTCTTGTGGCTTCACAGAATAAGAAGATTGTGGGAGAGAACTATAAGCATCCGAAGCTGCTTTTAATCTTAGGGATTGTGGTTGTTGTACTTGCAGCCTATGTAGGTATTCGTTCTCTTTCGGCTTTGAAATTATTCTAAAAGATTTGCAATTATCGTAAAAGATTGAACTATATTTTGCTGAATGATTTGGTTTATAATGAGTGCCGTACGAAAGCGTACGGCAGCTCGTTTGTAGGGAGATTAAGAAGGAAAATATATGGAAAAGGTAAGAGTGGTAGCGGCAGGGGATTCCGCAATTCTGATTCTTTTTAAACAGGAGATAAGCGAAGAAGTGAATCGAGCTATCAGTGCTACGGTACAGCTGATAAAGATGCAACAGATTGAAGGCATTGTGGATATGATTCCGGCTTACGCTTCCCTTCTTGTGGAGTACAATCCCTTGGTAATTCGCTATGAGGAATTATATAAGAGACTGCATTCCATTGTGAAAATGGATACACAGGTCGAGAGTCTCGAAAAAAAGATTTGGGAGATTCCCGTCTGCTACGGCGGAGAATTCGGACCGGATCTTGATTTTGTTGCGGAAAATTCCGGCTATTCCGTGGAAGAAGTGATTGAAAGACATTCTCGGGATGCGTATCTAATTTATATGCTCGGTTTTCTACCGGGCTTTACCTACCTCGGGGGCTTAGAGGAAAAGCTTCACACCAAGAGACTCGATAATCCGAGACTCTGTATTCCGGCGGGATCTGTCGGGATTGGAGGCTCTCAGACCGGGGTATATCCCGTGGATTCTCCCGGCGGTTGGCGCTTAATCGGAAAGACGCCGGTAAAGATGTATAATCCGGAAAAACAGGATCCGATCCTCACAAGAGCGGGAGAATACATTCGTTTCTGCCCCATTTCCCTTAAGGAATATCGGGAGATTGAAGAGGCAGTGGCGAAGGATGAGTATGAAGTAAAGTGGGTTAAGGGGGAGTAAAATGGGATTTCGAGTAATTAAAGGAGGACTTCTTACCACGGTGCAGGACTTAGGGCGAACCGGATTTCAGGCGCAGGGCTTTAATGTAAACGGCGTCATGGATAGAAGAGCCTTCCGTATTGCACACCTCCGCATAGACCATCCGGAAAATGAGGCAGTTTTAGAGTGTACTTTAATTGGGCCGACACTGGAGTTTACGGCGCCCATGATTATTTCCATAACGGGAGGGGACTTTCGCCCGGAGTTAAATGACGAGAAGATTCCCATGTATACCGCGATTTACGTTGCGGAAGGAGATGTCTTAAAAATCGGCTCCGCAAGAACAGGAAGAACCTGCTATATTGCCTTTTCCAATTATTTGAAGGTGCCCGTGGTGATGGGTTCCCGTTCCACCAACTTAAAATGCCAAATAGGCGGCTTTAAGGGAAGAAAGCTGGAGGACGGAGATTTTATTGAAACCCGTATCAACAGAAGAATTTACCTTTCGAGCTTTCTCTCGAGAACGCTTCCGCTCAAAGAATACGAGGAAGATAAGGTGAAGATTCGCGTGGTTATGGGACCGGAGGAAGAGGTATTTTCCAAAAAGGGAATCAAGAGCTTCCTCGAGACGGAGTTCACGGTCGGTGCGGAATTTGACCGCATGGGGATGCGTCTGGAGGGAAGCTTTATCGAAACAAAGCACGGTTCGGACATTATCTCCGACGGTATTGCCCTAGGCTCCATACAGGTGCCTTCCCACGGAAAACCGATTATCCTTCTTGCGGATCGGCAGACAACCGGAGGCTACGGAAAGATAGCGACAGTCATTTCCGTGGATTTACCGAAGCTTGTGCAGAGAAGAATGGACGATAAGATCCGTTTTGAGGCGGTGAGTGTGCAGGAAGCACAGCAGCTTATGCTACAGGAGGAGCGGGAGCTGCAGGAGATGCGAAAGGCAATCCATAAGCCCTGTAAGGAAGTGCTCGAATGCAGATTGGCTGCAAAGAGATTATCCATGCTGTTCGGATAGGACAGCTTTACGATAAGGAGAGTAGAATGTTGGATTTAGAAAAATTAGAAGGACTGGTGAAGATTATGGAGGGCTCCACCTTAAACACCATGTCCATTAAAGACGGCGATTTTAAGATTATGATGAGTAAGCTGGATAATCCCCCCATTGTTGCGGGAAGCGGAGTGGTGAGCAGCATCAGCGCAGTCAGCAGTGATAGCGGTGCAAGCAATTCTTCTACGGAGAATGCCGAGGAGGAAAATGAAGTGCATATCACAAGTCCAATCGTGGGAACCTTTTATTCCGCTAAGGGCCCGACCATTCCGGCCTTTGTTAAGGTAGGAGACACCGTAAAGGCGGGGGATACCGTCTGCATCCTTGAAGCCATGAAGATGATGAATGAAATTACGGCGGATTTCGACTGTGAAATCGAAGCGGTACTGGTTTCCAATGAGCAGAAGGTGGAATACGGACAGCCCTTATTCCGTGTGAGAAAGCTGTAAGAGCGTTGGAAGGAAAAAATGTAGACTGTTCTACAGCTTTAAGGAGGAAAAGGTGTTTAAGCGAGTTTTAGTGGCAAATCGAGGAGAGATTGCAGTTCGGGTCATCCGTGCGCTTCGTGCTCTTTCCGTGTCCTCCGTTGCGGTTTACTCCAAGGAGGATCAGGACGCGCTCCATAGTCGTCTTGCGGACGAAAGAGTGTGTATTGGAGAGGGCTCGGCAAGAAACTCCTATTTGAATATGGATACGATTTTAACCGTGGCGAAGAATATGGGCTGTGATGCCATTCATCCCGGCTACGGTTTTCTTTCGGAAAATGCGGGCTTTGCTAAAAAATGCGAAGAAAACGGCATAGTCTTTATCGGGCCGACTGCGGAAGTGATTGACTCCATGGGAAATAAATCGCAGGCGAGAGCGAAGATGCGGGAAGCCGGTGTGCCGGTGGTTCCCGGTTCCTTATCCGTTCTTTATGATGTGAAGGAGGCCTTAGAGGAAGCCAAGAAAATGGGCTTTCCGGTCATGATTAAGGCAAGTTCCGGCGGTGGCGGAAAGGGAATGCGGGAGTGCTTCGGAGAGGAGGACTTTGAAAAGGACTTTCTCACTGCACAAAGAGAGTCTGCAAATGCCTTTTCGGACGATGCAATGTATCTGGAAAAGTTGATTTTAGAGCCTCGTCATGTTGAGGTACAGATTATGGGGGACAATTTCGGAAATGTCGTTGCCCTCGGAGAAAGAGACTGCTCCATACAGAGAAATCACCAGAAGCTTGTCGAGGAATCTCCCTCCCCGATTGTCAGTGCGGAAACGAGAAAGAAGATGATGGAGGCTGCCGTCAAGGCGGCAAAGTCCGTGCAGTACACCGGAGCAGGAACCATTGAATTTATCATGGATAAGAGCGGGGAGTTCTATTTTATGGAAATGAACACTCGTATCCAGGTGGAGCACGGCGTTACGGAGCTGCTTACGAACACCGACCTTGTCATGGAGCAGATTCGCATTGCGGCAGGAGAGCCCTTAAGCCTTAAACAGGAAGAGATTCCCTTCCTTGGACACAGCATAGAGTGCAGAATCAATGCGGAAATTCCGGAGAAAAACTTTATGCCCAGTCCCGGTAAAATCACGGCGCT
>CAUSIX010000112.1:0-5591 GCA_963531555.1 uncultured Oribacterium sp. | reverse complement strand
ACTTTTCAAGAAAGGAGAGAAGAGATGGCTATTTTAAAGGGTAAAAAAGTAATCATCATCGGAGACCGTGACGGTGTACCGGGACCGGCTATTCAAGCTTGTGTCGAGACTGCCGGCGGAGAAGTAGTTTTCGCTTCCACTGAATGCTTCGTTTGAACGAGCGCAGGCGCAATGGATTTGGAAAATCAGAAGAGAGTTAAGGATTTTGCCGAGAAGTTCGGACCGGAGAATCTGGTTGTAGTTCTTGGCGCTGCTGAGGGAGAGGCTGCAGGACTTGCAGCAGAGACCGTTACAGCAGGTGATCCTACCTTCGCAGGTCCATTGACAGGGGTCCAGCTTGGACTCACAGTATATCACGTTTGTGAACCGGAGCTTAAAGCAGAGTTTGACGAGGCCGTTTATGACGACCAGGTCAGCATGATGGAAATGGTTTTGGATGTTGATGACATCGTGAATGAAATGAACAATATTCGTTCCGAGTATTGTAAGTACCTTTAAGAAAATAGGGGAGCTTTTTCGGGCTCCCCTTTTTTCTCAAAATGCACAAAAAAAATAGCTAAATGAATAGTACATCATCAGCTCTTCCTTGTTCAAGATAACAAGAAGTAAAACATTATATTCTTTAAAGAGGGAATCATTATGAATAGTATTATTAAAGGCGTAGGATATTGCTTAAATTACACCCCGGGACTGATGTTGCAGCATGGTTCCACCATTGCTACGGAGAGAGTGGTAAATCCGGACGGAGAGTTCTTAAAGGAGATGGGAAAGCATGTTCGTTCCTTTGAGGATTGCGTAGCATACTGGCCGAATCAGGTTTATATCGGAAACAAGACTCCGGAAGAGTTAAAAGGAGTAGAGTTTCCTTACTATGATAAAAAAGTAGAGGGTGCAAGCCGATACGGGAAATTCGGTGAAATCATGCCGGAGGCGGAGTTCCTGCTTCTTGCACAGGCTTGTGACTGTTTCGAAGTTGTATATTTGGAGAAAGGCTTTGTGGCAAAACATAAGCCGGAGCTGGCAAAGGATCCCGTTATTACCGAGGAAATCTTAAACCGCGTTACCGAGGGTGCTGAGCTTTCCGAAATTCAGGGCTTTGTAGACAGACATGAGGCTGAGCCTTTATTTTATGAAGGTGCGCTCATCGGTTGTGTAAAGAGAGCACATGATATCGACGTAAACTTATCTGCGGAAGTAATGCTTGAGAACATCATGAATAAGGCAAGCTCCGTACTTGCTATTTTACACTCCTTAAAGCACTCCGGTGTAAATGCCAATGAAATCGAGTACGTTATCGACTGTTCCGAGGAAGCCTGCGGTGACGTAAACCAGCGTGGCGGCGGAAACTTCGCGAAAGCAGCTGCTGAAATTGCTGGACTCCAGAATGCAACCGGATCCGATGCCAGAGGCTTCTGCGCAGGACCCTCTCATGCCATGATTGAGGCTGCTGCATTGGTTAAAGCCGGGGCATACCATACCGTTGCCGTAATTGGTGGAGGTTGTGTGCCGAAACTTGCCATGAACGGGAAAGACCATGTAAAGAAAGAGCTGCCGATGCTGGAGGATTGCCTTGCTTCCTTCTGTATCATTGTTTCTGAAAATGACGGAAAGTCTGCTGAAATCAATCTGGATATCATCGGCCGTCACACTGTAGGAACAGGAGCTGCTCCGCAGAACGTTATCGGCTCTCTTGTAGCTGATCCGCTTGAGCGTGCAGGACTTACCGTAAAGGACATTGATAAGTTCTCTCCGGAGATGCAGAATGCCGACATTACCAAGCCCGCAGGTGCAGGTGATGTGCCGATGGCTAACTATAAGATGATTGCCGCTCTTGCCGTAAAGAAGGGCTGGCTGGAGAAGGCGGATCTTGCTCATTTCACCGAGGAGAAGGGTCTCGTAGGTTATGCTCCGACACAGGGACATATTCCTTCCGGTGTACCTTTCGTAGGATTTGCCAAGGAAGATATTGAAGCGGGAAAGATGAACAAGGCTATGATTATCGGTAAGGGTTCTCTTTTCCTTGGAAGAATGACCAACCTTTTTGACGGTGTTTCCTTCATTATCCAGAAGAATACCGGAAAGGGAACAGGAGCAGTATCGGAGGAAGAAGTTCGCTCTATGATTGCGAAGTCCATGAAGGATTTTGCCGCTTCCATTTTGGGAAATCAGGAATAAGAAAGGAAGGGTAGAATGGCTAAGGAAATTAAAGAACTGATTGCCGATACCTTTTTAGCCATGGCAGAGGGCTTAGAAACCGGTTCTTTCGGGAAAAAGCCGCGTATTGCTTTAACAGGTATGGGTTCCGAGCATGGAGAGGAAAATTCTATGCAGGCTGCGGTGGACGCGGCAAGAGACGGCGTTGATGTAGTATATATCGGTTCCTTAAAGCATGAGCTGGTAGAGACCGTGGAAGTTCCGGATGATGAAGCAGGACATGACAAGATGGACGAGCTTCTCAGTGAGAAGAAGATTGACGGTGCGGTAACCATGCATTACCCGTTCCCTATCGGGGTTTCCACGGTAGGACGTGCCGTGACACCCGGTATCGGTAAGGAAATGTTTATTGCGAACACTACCGGTACTTCCAGTACGGACCGTATCGAAGGAATGGTGAAAAATGCGATTTACGGTATCATTACGGCAAAGGCCTGCGGCTACACCGAGCCGACTATCGGTATCTTAAATGTAGACGGTGCAAGACAGACGGAGAAGGCTTTAAAGAAGCTTCAGGCGAACGGTTACCCGATTCACTTTGCGGAGTCTTCCCGCTCTGACGGCGGATCTGTTATGAGAGGAAACGATGTACTTCGCGGTACGGCGGATATTCTGGTAACCGATTCTTTAACCGGAAATGTGCTTTCCAAGATGCTTTCCTCTTTTACGACAGGCGGATCCTTTGAAGCACAGGGCTTCGGCTACGGTCCCGGTATCGGAGAAAACTATGAGAAGCTCGTGATGATTATCTCTCGTGCTTCCGGCGCTCCCGTTGTGGCCAATGCACTTCGTTTTGCCGGAGAGCTTGTTAAGGGCAAGGTATTTGAAGTGGCAAAAGAAGAGTTCAAGAAGGCGAAGAGAGCCGGACTTGACGATATTCTTGCCGAGATTCGTGAGGCAAACAAGCCGAAGGAGAGCGGTGAAGAGGTTAAGGAGCCTCCCAAGGAGGTGGTTACTGCAGCACTTTTCGGGATTGAAGTCACCGATCTTGATGATGCGGTTCGTTGCCTGTGGAAACTCGGAATCTATGCGGAATCCGGAATGGGTTGTACAGGACCGATTATCCGCGTATCCGAGGCAAACCTGGAAAAGTCTGAAGCAGAGCTTAGGGCTAAGGGATATATCTCTTAATGGACATGAATGAAGTATTACTCGCTTTGTAAGAGGTAATGACTAAGAATAAGATAAGTGCCGCTGCAGGTTTCAAAGCATTCTTGCAGCACACTTATTTTTGTACCCAAAAATCGGGAGAAGCTAAGGGGAGTATAGCGGTCCTTGTACCGTAAGGAAGCAATTGAACAAGTAGGTAAGGAAGCAATTGAACAAGTAGGTAAGGAGTAGAATGATGGAAAATAAAACTGTACGCTTTAGAAAGGTGCTGAGCTTTTGCGGAGCCTGTATTGCCTTCTATATCGGAGCCGGCTTTGCCACCATGCAGGAAATTATCCAGTATGTAGCATCTTACGGATCACAGCTTTGGATCGTTATTGCGGTTAATGCAGCAATTTATATTTATACGGATCTATCTTTTGCCACGAACGGAAGCAGATTAAAGCTGGAAAGAGGAGGAGATATTTATAAGCATTATTGCGGAAAATATATCGGTGGCTTCTTTGACTACTTCTCCGCACTCTTTTGTTACGCCTGCTTTATCGTAATGTGCGGTGGGGCCAATGCTACGGCACAGCAGCAATGGGGACTTCCAAACGGTGTAGGTGCGATTATTCTTACGGTTTTTGTTATTGCAACAGTAATTTTCGGATTGGAGGGAGTGATTCAAACTTTGGGAAAAGTCGGACCTGTAATTATCCTTTTTATCCTTATTGTGTCATTTATCAGCATATTTAATGCATCAGGAAATTTTACGGAAAATATAGCGGCGGTAGATCAGAATCTTCATAAAATTGCACAGGTCGGAAATGGAAATCCCTTTCTATCCGGTGCTTCCTATGCCGGTTTTATGCTCCTTTGGTTTGCCAGTTTCCTTGCGGAAATCGGTTCCAAAAACCGTGTGAAGGAAGTTAATATAGGAATGCTTTTTTCCGCAATCTTTATCATGGGAACCATGGTGATTTCCAGTGTAGCTTTGCTTTCTCATATTGACATCACAGCAAAGGCGGATATTCCGGCTTTGATTTTAGCTAATAAGATTTCTCCTCTTTTGGCAGGATTCTTTGCCCTTATTATTTTCTGCGGCATATATACGACATCCGTACCTCTTCTTTGGACCAGTATCGGAAGAATCGAGAAAGAAGGAAGCAAGAAGTATAAGATTTATACCGTGGTACTGGGCATAATCGGTTGTATCATTGCCTGCTTCTTACCGTATAAGGATTTGGTTAATGTTCTTTATGGCCTTAACGGTTACTTGGGTTTTGCCTTGGTTATCTTTATGCTGGTTTACGATGTTCGTACCAAGATGAGTAAAACCTTAGTGAAGGAAGGTAAAGAGGAGAATTAAAATAAAGATAAAGAGCAAATTAAGATAAGGAATATTCCTCAATCTTAAATGATTTTTAAGTAAATATTTTCTTATGAAAAGCCGGGTTGCACTATAGTAGATGAGAGCAACTTGGCTTTTTATAGATAAGGAGCAGTAAACGATGAAAAAAGTAGGTATCATTCCCTCAACGAATTTACTGGAGACCGATAACCCCTACCATGACCGTTCCCAATTTCTGGAGCTTTATACCAGACGCATTACGGAAAATGGAGGATTGCCGATTGGCATATTAAATGTGGACGGCTTTCTTTCCGAGGAAGCACTGGAATTATGCGATAGTTTTTTAATCTGCGGAGGGAAACGCATTTTCCCATATCACTTTCAGGTCATCGATTATGCACTAAGAAGCGGAAAAAGGCTCCTCGGGGTATGCCTCGGCATGCAGGCCATACACAGTTATTTTATTGCGAAAAGAGAGCAGAAAAACCGACCCGGAAAGAGCATTCTGGAAGTCTATACGGAAATGAAGAAGGAAAAATACTTCTTTGTGGAGCCTGTGAAAGAGCATTGGAAATTAAATCCGAATCGGGGTGAGGAAGACTTGGTTAAACACAAAATCACGATTTCGGAGGACTCGGTTCTTCGGAAGTATTTTCCGGAAAAGGAGATTAAAGGCGCAAGTATGCATAATTATCGGATTACGGAGACTTCGGAAGAGCTGAAAGTCGTAGGGCACAGTGAGGACGGGACGATTGAAGCGATAGAGTACGGGGAGAAGGTGCTGGGGATTCAGTTTCACCCCGAAATTGACGGAAGCTTCCCGGGGATTTTCCGATTTTTAACCGTAGAGTAAAGATTTTGTCTGCTGATAAAAAATGAAATCGGAGCTTCATTTTTGTGTGATACCGGTGCTATACTGGGAAAAAACAAAAAA
>CAUSIX010000111.1:0-5595 GCA_963531555.1 uncultured Oribacterium sp. | reverse complement strand
TATATTTAATTCTAAAGATTTAAATATGATTGCTCATATCCCTGACTTAATCGAAGCGGGAGTAGATTCTTTGAAGATTGAAGGAAGAATGAAAACGGAGCTTTACGTGGCAACTGTGACAAGAACGTATAAGATGGCGATACGAGACTATCTTCTCAATCCGGAAAAGTATCGAAAGAACATTCCCTTCTATGAGGATGAAATACGGAAGTGCACCTACCGCGAGTACAGCACCGGTTTTTACTACCAAAAACCGACGGAGGAAGGGCAAATTTACGGGAATAATACTTACAGTGCAGGGGCGACATACTTAGGAACGGTAGAAAAGGTAGAAGGAGATTTTGCATACCTGACGCAAAAGAATAAGTTCCGTGTCGGGGAGGAAATCGCTATTATGCGTCCGGGAGATACGGATATTTTCACCAAAGTTCTTAGTATGGAGGATGCGGAAACGGGAGAAAGTCTGGATTCTTGTCCTCACTCGAAGCAGTCTTTAAAGCTTCGCTTCTCGATTATGCCGGAAAAACAGGATGTTTTACGAAGAATGGAGTAAACCATGTTCGTCCTTTTTTTACTCATAGGAATAGCTTCCTTACTATATTTTGCCTTTCTTTTTACTACGGCTTCTTATCTGTCGTCTATTTGGATTTGGGCGGTTCTTGGCGTGCTGCATTTTCTTTTGGCATTCCTTTATAAGAAACCGGCACAGTGGAAAAAAGGCTCCCGGTTTTTTCGCTTTAAGGTATTTTGTTTTAGCACTTATCTGCTTTTTTCTCTTCTTCTTCTCGGGATTATGTTTTTTATCGGGAACTACAAGAAAGGAAACGAGGAGAATAAGCCGGATTATATTTTACTGGTAGGATCCGAGTTGGAAAACAATGCTCCTTCTCCCACGATGAAGAAGCGCTTAGAGCTTGCGGTCGAATATGCCAAGGAAAATCCAGAAACGCTCCTGGTACTGGTAGGAGGAAGAGGAAGACATAGTGCCAGTGCGGAATCCAGTGTGATGTTTCAGAGACTTCTTCGGGCGGGGATAGAAAACGATCGACTTTTAATGGAGTTTTACTCTAAAAACACAATGGATAAAATACGTTTCGGCTTGAACAGTATTGCCAAATGGAGTGAAGAGCGTTATCTGGAAGAGGAAGAAAGGCAAAGAGAGAAGGAACTTTATCTTCAAGACGGGGATTACAGCTATATAAAAGAGGAAGCCTTGGAGTGGGAAGAGGACAGGCCGCCAAATGTCGGGATTTTAAGTTCGCAGTATGAGCTTTTTCAATGCACGGCTTTTGCGGAGAAAGAAAATTCCTTCTATCATTATCAGACCCTGAGTGCGGAGGAACCGCTGTATCTCCTTCCGCATTATTATTTGAGAGAGTCCTTTTTAGTATTGTTTAGAAGACTCTTTCATCAAATTTAGTTTCATCCCTTATCCGTAGAGGAACGACGCGCACTGTGCGGAACAGGTTCGTAATGGGATTTTTGCATAGATTCGAAAGAATGTTAGGGGACTGAATGTCAAAAAAGAGTTAAAAAGATAGAGAAATGAAAAAGGAAGAAATGAAAAAAATGAAGAAAGGAAAAAGGGAAACAAGGAAAATGGAACAGGGGAAAATGGAGAAATACACTTTACTGGAAGAAAAAAATATTGCGGAGCTTTCTACGGAAGCAAAGGTTTACGAGCATAAGAAGTCCGGAGCAAGGGTGCTTTGTCTGAAAAATCAGGATGAGAATAAGGTTTTCAGCATTGCTTTTCGTACCCCGGCTACAGACTCCACGGGAGTCGCCCATATCACGGAGCACTCCGTGCTCTGCGGCTCGGAGAAGTTTCCCTTAAAGGATCCCTTTGTGGAGCTCATCAAGGGCTCTCTCAATACCTTTTTGAATGCCATGACTTATCCGGATAAAACGGTTTATCCTGTGGCATCCACCAATGACAAGGATTTTCAGAATCTTATGGATGTCTACTGCGATGCCGTTTTTCACCCGAACTGTATAAAGAATCCGCATACCTTTTCACAGGAAGGCTGGCATTATACCTTGGATGAGAAGGGAAACTTAGGCTACAGCGGAGTGGTTTATAACGAGATGCGCGGTGCTTTTTCCGAACCGGAATCGGTGCTGAACCGTTACATTTTCCATTCTCTCTTTCCGGATACCACCTACGGAAATGAGTCCGGCGGAGATCCGGAAGATATTCCGAACTTGACTTATGATGCATTTCGGGCATTCCATGCACGCTTCTATCATCCCTCCAATTCCTACATCATTCTCTACGGAGATCTGGATATGGAGAAGAAGCTGAACTGGTTGGATGCGCAGTATTTGGCGAAGTATGAAAGAATAAATCCGGATTCCGAGATTGCAAGGCAGAAGGGTTTTCAGAAGATGTCCGAGGAGACAGAGTATTATCCGATTTCCAAGGAAGAGGATCCCGAGGGGAAGGCCTATTTTTCCTATAATTTCGTGCTGGATACAGAGCAGGATGCAAAGAAAAGTCTGGCTTTTTCCTATATCGGCCATGCTCTGATTTCCGGTCCCGGAGCGGTGCTAAAGCAGCGTCTTCTAGAGGAAGGCTTAGGAGAAGACATCTTCGGAGGTTACGCCGACGGCGTATTACAGCATTACTTTACCATTACTGCAAAGAATGCGAAGGAAGAAGATAAGGCGCGTTTCTTAAAAGTGATTCAGGACTGTCTTCGGGAAGCTTCGGTAAAAGGACTCGATCATAAGACGATTCGTGCAGCGATTCATCATGATGCCTTTCAGTATAAGGAAGCGGACTATGGCAATACCCCGAAGGGTCTCATTTACAGCTTAAAAGCACTGGACTCCTGGCTTTATGATGGAAAACCCTGGCTGTATCTTGAACAGGACCGCTATTTTAAAGAGCTGGAAAAGGCAGTGGACACAGGCTATTTTGAGGCGCTTTTACAAGAGTACTTCCTGGATGTAACACATGCTTCCCTGGTGGCACTTCTTCCGAAGCCCGGGCTTACCGAGGAAAATGCGGAGAAGCTTGCGAAAAAGCTGAAAGAGAAGAAAGATAGCTTGTCCAATGACGAGATAGAGGCAATCAAAAAAGAAGAAGAGGCGCTTCTTCTTTATCAGAACGAGGAAAACAGTAAAGAAGCACTGGAAAGCCTCCCGGTGCTTTCACGGGAAGACCTCGGAAAGAAAGCGGAAAGCTATCCAAGAGAAGAGGAGAGACTTTCCGGGAAGAAAATATGGCTTTATCCGGTGGATTCGAAGGGGGTCTTATATCTTCGCCTGCTCTTTAATACAAGAGATTTTTCGGAGGAGGAGCTGTCCTATCTTTCCGTTTTAAGTACTGCTTTTGCCTATATGGATACGGACCATTACAGCTTCCAGGATCTGAATTCGGAGATTTATCTGCACAGCGGCGGATTTTCAACCGACATTACTTCTTATCCCGATTTTCAAGATAAGAATAAATATACCGGCGTTTTCAGCTTGTGCTTTAAATTTTTAGAAGGAGAAATGCAGCAGGGCTTAGTATATTTGGAAGAAATTCTCTTCCATACGCACTTTTCCGATGAAAAGCGTCTCTCCGAGATTCTTCTGGAAATTAAGTCCAGAGAGAGAATGCGTCTGGAGAGTACAGGGCACAGTTATGCGGTTATTTCCGCTATGGAGAGCTTTTCACCGACCTCCTTCTATCATGAGAGGGTGAAGGGGATTCGCTATTATCATTTTATTGAAAAACTGGAAGAGGATTTCCGGAAGAATCCGAAAAATTTAGGGGATACACTGAATGCACTTAGTAAGAAGCTCTTAGATGGAAAGAATCTATGAATTGCGTTAGGAGGCGATGTAGAGATTTATCGGAAGGAAAAAGAAAGTCTCTCCGATTTTCTCACAACGCATTTTCCAGAGAAGGAAGAATGGAAAGAAAGCGTTTTTGTTGCGAGTGAGGGAGAGAGAAAAGCTTGGATTACGCCTTCTCAGGTGAACTATGTGGCAAGAGTCGGATCCTTCCGAGATGAAGCGCTTCCTTACACCGGTGCCTTGAAGGTAATGAAAAATGCACTCACCTTTGACTTCCTTTGGAAAAATATCCGGGAAAAGGGCAATGCCTACGGTATTATGAGCGGATTCGGAAGAAGCGGAGAAAGCTATGTGGTTTCCTACCGGGATCCGCATGTGGGGAGAACTTACGAGGTATATAAGAAGATTGCGGATTATTTATGCAATTTCGAGGCGACGGAGCTCGAAATGACAAAATATATCATCGGCGCTATTTCGGAAATGGATACACCGAAGCCTGCCTACACGAAGTTCCTTCTCGGCTTAAGTTGTACCCTTTCTCATTTGACGAATGAAGATTTACAGAGGGAAAGAGAGGAGGTGCTTTCGGCAAGTCCGGAAACGATCCGGAAGCTTTCCGCGTATATCGATAAGGCTTTTTCCGAGGAAATTCTCTGCACCATCGGGAATAGGCAAAAGATAGAGGAAAACAAGAGCTACTTTGATACAATAGAAGAGGTCTGAAACATTGTAGAGAAATGGATCGATAAAGACGCGGACCGATAAAGCCTCGGACTATAAAGACTAGAACCGATAAAGACTGGGACCGATAAAGACCCGGAAGTGGATAAAGGTGTAGAAAAGGGAAAGCGGTCAAAAGAGAGGGAAAATAGCATGAATCAGGTTATTGAGGATTTTTTTGCAAAGGAAAATGGAAATGGAGGAAGCAAGGAGGAGATGATTAAATCCGGCTTTGTCTCTATTGTGGGCCTTCCGAATGCCGGAAAATCCACCCTCTTAAATGCGCTTGTCGGGCAGAAGATTGCGATTACCTCGAAAAAAGCACAGACCACAAGAAACCAGATTATGGCCGTCTATGACGATGAACGAGGTCAGATTGTTTTTCACGATACGCCGGGAATCCACAAGGCGCAGAATAAGCTTTCCGTCTATATGGAAAGTGTGGCGGAGAAGGCACTCGGAAACGGAGACCTTATCCTGTGGATTGTAGACAGCACCGAGCAGAAGGGAAAGAAGGAGGAGCAGATTTTATCGCTCCTTTCCCACAGTAAAAGGAAGATTCTTCTCGTCTTAAATAAAATTGATCTTTTGGGTGGAGAGGAAGCCGTGGAAAAGAAGAAGGCGGAGTATCGGGACTGTCTTCCTTTTGTCGGGATAGTCTCTGTTTCCGCCTATAAGAATCAGGGTTTAGAGGAACTTCTCGAGACAATTTTCTCCTTCCTTCCCTATGGTCCCCGTTACTATGATGAAGATACGGTCACAGACCTTCCGGTGCGGGAAATTGCAAAAGAACTTATCCGGGAGCAGGCTCTCTACAAGCTCGATAAGGAGATTCCGCACGGGATTGCGGTGCTCATTGACAGTATGCAGGAGAGGAAAAACGGAATCTGGGATGTGAAGGCGACTTTGGTATGCGAGAAGGAAAGCCATAAGGGAATCGTTATCGGAAAAGGCGGCAGTATGTTGAAAAGTATCGGCAGCGGTGCACGTATTCAGATAGAAAAGCTTTTGGAAGCAAAGGTCAATCTCCAGCTTTTTGTAAAGGTCAGAAAGGATTGGAGGGAGAACCCTGCATATTTACAGGAA
>CAUSIX010000110.1:0-5632 GCA_963531555.1 uncultured Oribacterium sp. | reverse complement strand
ACGAACTCCGGACGAATCTTGTCTTCGTTGATGATGTACTGCCAGCAAAGACCGTCACAGTCCTCTTCCTGTACCGTTCCTACTACCATAACGCGGTACTTATCGTTCAGAAGTCCCATGTCCTTCATAATCTTAGCGGCATATACTGCAGAAACGGTTCCGCCAAGCTGGTCGGAAACGCCTCTGCCACCGATCTTGGTATCATCCTCGTATCCATCGTACGGATCGAAGTTCCAGTTAGCTCTGTTACCGATTCCTACGGTATCGATATGTCCGTCGAAGCAAATCAGGGTCTTTCCGGATCCCATGAATCCCATTACGTTACCCTGCGGATCAACCTTAACTTCATCAAAGCCAACCTTCTCCATCTCGTTCTTGATGGTCTCAACATGCTTTGCTTCGTCTGCGGACTCTCCCGGATTCTTTACGATTGCTCTTAAGAAAGCGCTCATGTCAGCCTTATAGCCTTCCGCTCTCTTCTTAATCTCCTCCAGTACATCCTTACTTAACTGTCCCATTTTTTTCCTCCTTATTTTTTAAAAATGAACCCTCTCTTTACATGAGTCATCATGCACTCATGCATGTTACTTTGAATGAATGATGCATCACTACTTTTCCTTTGCTTCCCAGATGATATTTTTCCAACGTTCGGGATCCGTATCTCCCTCGGTATTAAAGCAAAGAACTTTACTGTTCTCATTCAGCTGTAACTTTTCTCTTAATTCCTTGAACTCATCTTCCAGCATGATGGTCGCCAATGCGCCGAAACCTGCTGCCCCGGATTCTCCGGCATACACCTGATCATCTCCCTTTAGCGGAGCGTTCAGCATCCTCATTCCTCTTGCAGCCACGATATCTTCCGCAGAGATAAAGGCCTTCACATGGTTCTTTAAGATATCCCAGGAAGTGATGTTCGGCTCACCGCAGGCAAGACCTGCCATAATGGTAATCATATCTCCGTCTACGATGCGGATATCACCGTCACTAGCCACAGCTCCTTTATAGAGACAGGCCGCAACGGAAGCCTCTACCACGACCATGATGGGCGGATTCTCCTTATAGCGGTTTGCAAAGTACCCTACCACCGCACCGGCAAGAGAACCTACACCTGCCTGCACAAATACGTGAGTCGGTCTTTCTCCCAGCTGGTCGGCAGCCTCATCCGCCATAGTACCGTATCCTTCCATAATCCATGCCGGAATCTTCTCATAGCCTTCCCACGCGGTATCCTGTACTACAACTCCGTGCTCTTCCTTCTTGGCAAGAGCCGCAGCCTGCCTTACACACTCATCATAGTTTACATCGGAAATCCATGCTTTGGCATTCTCCGCCTTGATGTGATTCAAACGTGTCTCCGTGGAGCCCTTCGGCATAATGATGACACAGTTCTGCTTTAACTTATTAGCTGCCCAAGCCACTCCTCTTCCGTGGTTTCCGTCGGTAGCGGAGAAGAAAGTCGCCGTTCCGAACTCTTCCTTCAGCTTATCCGAGGTTAAGACATTGTAGGGCAGCTCGGAAATGTCTTTTCCGGTCTCCTCGGCAATGTAACGCGCAATAGCATAGGAACCGCCGAGTACCTTGAAGGCATTTAAGCCGAAACGATAAGACTCATCCTTTACAAAAACATTTCCCAGTCCCAGATACTTTGCCATGTGGGGAAGCTTGCAAAGAGGGGTCTCGGAATACTGCGGAAAGCTCTCATGGAAGGTTCTGGCCCTCTTCACTTCTTCCATAGACATAAGCGGAAGATTCTTGTCCTCTGTCTTTGGCATGTCATTCATTTTCCATTGTAAATCCTGCATTTTTTCCTCCTCAATCTCCTTACTTTATTTCCACTCCTTCTCCGAAATACGGAAAAGAAAAACATTTGAAAACTCTCTTTAGCGCTTACTCTGGTCGATATAACTGTAAAGGGTAAATTTACTGATTCCGTAAAAATTGGATACCTTATCTCCCGACCTCGTAATCAGAAAAGCTCCGGCATCCCGCAGAAAATGAATTGCCCTAATCTTTTCTTCCTTATTCATAAGGGCCGGCGGCTTTCCTATTTTCTTTACGCTCTCATTAATGAGACTGTCCAAGAGCTCGTTTACATTAAGAGGAATTCTCCCTTCGTTGGCTTTTTCATCCTTTTCCACCGTGGTAATGGATTGCAAGGCACTCCCCACATTGACCAAAGCCGTCACATCGTAATTGATTCCTAAAATCCAACGGTACTTCCCGCTGTCATCCTTAAGGAAAATAGTGGAGGATTTCAAGATTCTCCCGTCCTGTGTTTGTATGCGATATCCCAAGTGATCCACAATGCATTCGCCTTTTTCCAAGGCTTCCAAGGTTTCCAAAACCACTTTGGATGCTCCGTCTCCCACACTTCGTCCTGTTACATGCCCGTTGACAATAAAAACAATCGTATGATCCAAATCCTTAGTTCCGATATCATGAATACAAACTTCACAGTCTTTTCCAAAATGTCTGGCTATTCCGTGCGCGGTCGTTACCAGCATCTCCAAGCTGTTCTCTTTATCCACTTTTTCCTCCTTCCCTTAAGGGATTTCCGGCTCAAAGTCCTTCGCTTGATATTTGTCAAGCTAAAAATTTTTCATACTCACATCTTAACACTTATTTTTTGATTTGCAATGCTTTTTCAAAATTTTTTTAAGCTCTGAAATTTTTTTCTTAATCGTATTGCACTTGTCTAAAGTGAATGATAAAATTCTTTTAAAACACATTTTTCTATTAATAATGTATACAATTTTTAGGAGTCAGGAGGAGGAAATTATGCTTTTACTGGGCAACGGTCGATTATTTACCAGAGACGAAAAAGGTTCCTTTTATGAGAATGGAGCCGTGGTAACGGAGGGAAATACCATCGTGGAAGTTGGTAATTTTCACGATTTGCAAAAAAAATTTCAGGATGCGGAGTTTATTGATGCAAAAGGGGGACTGATTCTTCCTGCATTCAACAATACTCATGAGCATATCTATTCCGCTTTGGCAAGAGGTCTTTCTATAAAAGGCTATAATCCGAACGGATTCTTAGAGATTCTGGACGGACTTTGGTGGACCATCGACCGGAATCTGGATAATGAACTCACCAAGATTTCCGCAGAAGCTACCTATCTGGAGTGTATCAAGAACGGAGTAACCACCATTTTTGACCATCATGCTTCCTTCGGAGAAATCAAAGGCTCTCTTTTCGCCATAGAAGAGGCCGCAAGAGAATTCGGCGTGCGTTCCGTTCTTTGCTATGAAATTTCCGACCGTGACGGAAAAGAGAAGGCGGATGCCGCAATTAAGGAAAATGTTGATTTTGCCCGTCATGCCCTCTCCCAAACTGATGATTTCATTGCCGCAATGATGGGAATGCACGCAAGCTTTACCATCTCCGATGAAACCATGGAAAAATGCCGCGCAGAGAAACCGAAGGAAATCGGCTATCATATCCACGTTGCGGAAGACATTCTGGACCTTCATCGTTGCTTAAAGGAGCACGGAAAGAGAATTGTGGACAGACTTTACGACTGGGATATTCTCGGAGAGAAGACGCTCCTTGCACACTGTATTTACGTGAACCCGCACGAGATGGATTTGATTCGGGATACCGACACTATGGTAGTTCATAACCCGGAATCCAATATGGGAAATGCCTGCGGTTGCCCGCCCACGATGGAAATTGTACATAAAGGGATTCTTACAGGATTAGGTACAGACGGATATACGCATGATATGATAGAATCCTGGAAGGTGGCAAATATCCTTCACAAGCATCATCTCTGTGATCCGGGTGCTGCTTGGGGCGAGGTTCCCGAGATGCTCTTTAACGGGAATGCCAAAATTGCAAACCGTTATTTCAAGAAGAAGCTGGGTGTTCTTGAAAAAGGTGCTTCCGCCGACGTCATTATTATGGACTATATCCCGAACACACCGATGAGTCCGGCCAATCTGAACGGCCATATGCTTTTCGGAACAAACGGTCGTTTTGTAACCACCACGGTCGGAAACGGAAAAGTCCTCATGAAGGACAGAGAAGTGCTCTGCGTAGACGAAGAAAAGGTCCTTGCCCGCAGCAGAGAAGGCGCAGCAAGACTGGCGAAAAAGATTAACGGATAAAAAATTCAAAAACAGCAAAGTTATTCTATAGAGGAAAAGGGTAGCTGAGAACTCTTTTCTTCTGGAAACTTTGTTTGCAACATTTATGGGCCATTCCCGGTCAGGCGGGAATACCCCATCAGGGAATAGCCTTCCCGCAAAGGAGATTTTATGAGCGATATTATGACCCCGATTCCCTTCGACAGATTGATGAACCGTATTTTAGTGGAACATCAGGAGGGAGCTGTTTTCGGTATGCAGAAATGCTACCGTGCAAAGAACCTTCAGCCAAATACCTTGTTTGGCAGAAAGTTAGAAGGACAAATCGGACCTGCTGCAGGCCCCAACACCCAGCTTGCCCAGAACATCGTAGCTTCCTACTACGGCGGAGCTCGTTTCTTCGAGTTAAAGACCGTACAGAAGATGGACGGTAGAGAACTCGCCGCTTGTGTAGCTAAGCCCTGTATCACCGCAGAAGACGAATGTTACAACTGCGAGTGGTCTACAGAGCTTGAAGTACCGCAGGCCTATTCCGAGTATGTAAAGGCTTGGTTTGCTTGTAAGGTTATGGCAAAGGAGTACGACTTAGGCGATCCCGATGCTTTCCAGTTTAACATTTCCGTAGGATATGATCTGGAAGGAATCAAGCTTCCCAAGGTTGACCGTTTCATCAATGAGATGAAGGATGCCAAGGATACCGAAATCTTTAAGGAGTGTAAGGCTTGGCTCCTTGCTAACCTTAACCGTTTTAAGAAAGTAACCAAGGAAGATGTAGAGGCGATTCAGCCCGAAATCATCAACAGCGTAACCGTTTCCACCCTTCACGGCTGTCCTCCTTCCGAGATTGAGGCGATTGCTTCTTACCTGATTCAGGAAAAGCATTTGCATACCTTCGTAAAGTGTAATCCTACTCTTTTAGGCTATGAGAAGGCTCGTGCAATTCTGGATGAGATGGGCTACGACTACATCGCTTTCACAGACTTCCACTTTAAGGATGATCTTCAGTACAGCGACGCCGTTCCGATGTTACAGCGTTTGCAGGACTTGGCAAAGGGCTTAAACTTAAACTTCGGTGTAAAGATTACCAACACTTTCCCGGTAGATGTGAAGAACAACGAACTTCCTTCTCAGGAGATGTACATGTCCGGTAAGTCCCTCTTTGCACTTTCCATGTCTGTAGCGGAAATGCTGACCAGAGACTTTAACGGGACACTTCGTATCTCCTTCTCCGGCGGTGCGGATTACTTCAACATTGAGCGTATCGTGGAAGCCGGCATTTGGCCTGTAACCATGGCAACCACCCTCTTAAAGACCGGAGGGTATCTCCGCTTTATCCAGATGGCTGAGCTTTTAGAGAAGAACCTTGCAAAGCCTTGGGAAAAGGTGGACCTTTCCTTAGTAACAAAAATGATTGCCGATGCGAAAACCGATAAGCACATGGTTAAACCTGTGAAGCCTATCCCGAACAGAAAGTCCGAGAAGAAGGTTCCTTTGGTAGATTGCTTCACCATGCCTTGCCGTGACCGTTGTCCGATTCATCAGG
>CAUSIX010000109.1:0-5642 GCA_963531555.1 uncultured Oribacterium sp. | reverse complement strand
TCTTTCTTGTTCATGGTAGTGGTGTAATCTCTCGGTGTCGGAGCAAATACAACTCCACCGCCCTTCCACTGCGGAGCACGAATGGAACCCTGTCTTGCATGACCTGTTCCTTTTTGTCTCCAAGGCTTTCTTCCTCCTCCGGAAACTTCCGAACGAGTTAAGGCCTTCTGTGTGCCTTGGCGTTTATTGGCAAGCTGTGCCACAACTGCAAGGTGTAACAAGTGCTCGTGAACCGGCGCTGCGAAAATCGCATCATTCAGATCCATCTTGCCGACTTCCTGACCCTGCATATTAAATACAGATACGTTAGCCATTACTATCTTCCTCCTTCCTTTCGTCTTAGGACTTTACAGCTTCTTTAATAGTAACAAGAGCCTTCTTCGGTCCGGGAACTGCACCTTTCACAAGGATAAGCCCTTTCTCCGCATCAACACGAACCACAGTAAGATTCTGTGTTGTCACCTTTACCGCACCCATGTGGGAAGGCATTGCCTTACCGGGAAGTACTCTGGACGGTGTTGCGGATGTACCGTTGGAACCCTGATGACGATGGAACTTGGAACCGTGAGTCATCGGCCCTCTGTGCTGTCCGTATTTCTTAATTGCAGATGCAAATCCCTTACCCTTGGAAGTAGCACTTACATCCACCTTATCTCCTTCAGCGAAGATATCTGCCTTAATCTCGTCTTTTACCTTGTACTCTTCAGCATTTTCAAAACGGAATTCTCTTAAGAATCTCTTATAAGATACGCCCGCTTTATCGAACTGTCCCTTAAGGGGCTTGTTCAAAAGCTTCTCTCTCTTCTCTAAAAATCCCACCTGAACCGCTTTGTAACCGTCATTCTCAAGCGTCTTCACCTGAGTTACCACACAGGGCCCTGCCTGAAGTACAGTTACCGGAATCAACACGCCGTTCTCATCCCAGACCTGTGTCATTCCTACTTTTGTTGCCAAAATAGCTTTCTTCATTTGTTCTCCTTTCTACAGCGGAACCTCATCGGTTCATACTAGAATTATTTGTTTTTCATCTTGATGTCTACGGATACGCCTGCAGGCATTTCGAGTCTCTGCAGACTGTCCATGGTCTTCTGGTTCGGATTGATGACATCAATCAATCTCTTGTGTGTTCTCTGCTCGAACTGCTCGCGAGAGTCCTTGTACTTGTGTACCGCACGAAGGATGGTAACTACTTCCTTCTTCGTGGGAAGCGGTACAGGGCCGGAAACCTGAGAACCGGTCTTCTTGCAGTTCTCTACGATTTTTGCGGCGGATTCGTCCACAAGGCTATGCTCATAAGCCTTTAAGGTGATTCTCATTACTTGACTTGCCATAAAAAAAGTCGCCTCCTATCGGGTTATTGACGATAAGTTGGTGACTGTACACGTTTCCGCGCGTATCTTATACAAATACACACGCCGCACCCGCTGCTTGGTGCTTAAATTGTAGTACAGTGACCTGCCGTCAGTTTCTAAACTTGACATTCGCTCCGGAAAGTTCTCTGTAGAAACTTATGCCTTGCGGTTTTCATTTCTATAGTAATCTTTTCCTTCATCGCTATCATGCCACAGCCGTACAAGGATAACACATCACACTCAGTCTGACAAGAGATTTTTCTCCGGTTTTGTATTAAATCAAGAACAAGCATAAGTTTCTCTTCTGCCTGTCGAGACGAACCTCATCCCCACTATATATTCCAAAGATGTATCATAACAAAAACCAAAGACTTTTATTTACACGCCTCCGTGCGTGTCATAAATACTATATCAAAAAAGAGGCCTTGTAAAGCCCCTATTTCTGCAATTCTCATAAAGAATCTTTCCCTTCTTCGCCACAGATAAAGCCAGTCCGTCTAAGATCTGTTTTCTTGTCCCGCTCTATGCACATTGTTTATTCCGCATCGATTCGATTCAGAAAATGCTCCGTATACGCCATACTGTGATCCGGTTCTACCCACATCGCTTCTATTTCCGTGGAATACTCTTTCCGTATTTTTTCCAGCAAGCTTTTCCCGTCTTCTACGGAAAGAATAAACAGCGCCGTCGAAAGACTGTCCGCAAGAGCGGAGTCTTTGGTGAGAATCGTCACGGAACGGTGCCTATTCGCAGGATATCTCGTCTCCGGATCCACAATATGCGCATAGCGAACGCCGTCCACGGTAAAATAGCGTTCATAGTCACCGCTTGTTACCAAAGAGATTTCCGCAATTTTACCGGACACCGCATAGGGATCGTCCTCCTCCCCGTCTACATAGAAGGGATTTTGTACCGGGCAAATCCACTTTGTGCCGTCTCCCTTCTTTCCGATGGCACGAAGATTTCCTCCAATATTCAAAAGATATGACTTGGCTCCTTCTTTTTCCAGAAGTTCTGCAACTCTTTCCACTGCCCAGCCCTTTGCAATCCCGCCGACATCGAGACGAAGTTTCGGATCCCGAAAATACACGGTCATCTTCTCTTCATCCAAAATGAGGTCATCTATATTGCAGTGCTTCGCAGCTTCTTCCAAAGCCTCTTTATCCGGAAGGCTCGCCTGTTCCGGATTGGCTATCCCTTCTTCCCTTTTGTCATGCCAAAGAGAGAGCACTGCGCCATAGGCAATATTCACCCTTCCCTCCGTATCTCTCTCCATTTCTTTCCCGAACTTAAGGAGTGCCATAATATCCGGATCTACCTTTACCGCTTCTTTCCCGGCCTCTTCATTCACTTTCTTTAAATTTTCAAGTTCCGGGTAATCCGTATAGACATCAAAGAGTTTATGATAATGCAAAAGTCTCTCATGAATCTGTTCCGCCTTCTCCCGAAAAGCCTCTTCTGATTCTTCATAACCGATGACCATGGAAGCCGTATCAAAAACATCCGTAAACTGATCCTGATAGCGCTCTCTTTTCCTACAAGCCGTTAAAGACAAAAAAAGAAGTATAAAACACAGCAAACTTCCGAAGCGCCGAATATCCTTTTTTCCAAATTGACTTTTCATCTGTTTTCCTTCGCTTTTTCTATAAATATACGCAGTACAGCTTAAAATATTTTCCATGATACAAGACATAGTTGGGAAAAGCTATAGAATTATTCTTTTTCCATTTTCACCGATAAAAATAAAGAGACAATCTCTTCTATGTTTAGACATAACGAGTATCGTGCGTGAGCGCACGCTATCTCGTTTCAACGGGGGCGCTATGTTACGAACTGAAAAACATGTACTTTTCCTTCTTTTCCTGCTCTTCTTGCTTATTCCCGGGGAAAAAACTTTTGCAGAAAAAGGAAACTGGGTACAGATTGGAAAAGAATGGACCTATACGGACGCATTTGGCAGGAGCATTCCGGGATGGATAGCGTATAAGGGAAGCTGGTATTACATTGCTCCGGATCGGGAGCGTATGGCCACCGGCTGGATATTCGATAGCGGAAAATGGTATTTTCTGAGCACAAATCAAAAAGACCTCGGTAAAATGCATCGTTTCTGGGCAACCATCGACGGCTATGCTTATTATTTTGATGAAAGCGGTGCTATGGCGGAAAAAACCACCGTTCAGGGAAAGTATAAGGTAAATGAGCAGGGTCAGTACCTTCAAGAGGACGGAAAACCGAAGTACTACGGAAAAAGCGGATACCGCACGAAACCGAGCACCGTTATAGATGAATTGATGGCGAAGGCCGAACAAGAAATGAAGAATGCCAAAAAGCCGAAGATTTCCGGCCTCGGAAATCCCAGTTTTACCGCCCGTTACGGCTTAAATCCCAAAGGGGTCTTCGACCCCGGGCCAAACGACCCGTGGGCCAAAAAAGAAAATGTGGATATGCAACAATATGATACCGAAGAAGATCCGGTAGAAACGCCGGATGAGGATGAGGACGATGCGGATGAGGAAGAAATTCCGGATTCCGATGAGCAGGAAGAAGAGGAAGAATAGACACATCATCCACAAATTTTTAGTTCATCTTGCACGCTTTCATGCCTTCATGAATCTTATCCGCCATATACTGAAGCATTTCTTTCGTCATACCCGGATAGACGCCGATCCAGAAGCTATGTTCCATAATATAATCGGTATTCTTTAGCTCTCCCACTACGCGATACGCATCCGTTCCGCGAATTTGATCAAAGCAGGGGTGCTTAATCAGATTTCCGGAGAAAAGCAGTCTGGTCTGGATATTTGCCTTTTCGAGGAAAGCCGTCAGGTCATTTCGTTTTACACCGGACTCCTCCTTCACGGAAAGCAGGAAACCGAACCAGGAAGGATCC
This sequence comes from uncultured Oribacterium sp., assembly GCA_963531555.1. Taxonomy (GTDB): domain Bacteria; phylum Bacillota; class Clostridia; order Lachnospirales; family Lachnospiraceae; genus Oribacterium. The sequence goes on along the minus strand of CAUSIX010000109.1, from coordinate 1,400 downwards.
GCATTTTCAGCCGCTTCCGGAAGAATTAAGCCTTCTATATCGGAAAGCGCTTCCTTCAAAAAGGCCCAGTTCGCCTTCCTCTTCTCGATAAAGCTCGGGAATTTCTTTAACTGCTCCACGCCGACAGCCGCCTGCATATCGGTTACCTTCAAATTGTAGCCGAAGTGACTGTAGGTATACTTGTGGTCATAGCCCTTCGGAAGCTGTCCATACTGTCCCGAAAAACGATGTCCGCAGAAGTTGTCGTGACCGGACGGGCAGATACAGTCTCTTCCCCAATCCCGGAAAGACAGAATCAGCCGACTGAGCTTCGGATTGTTCGTGTACACTGCACCGCCCTCGCCCATCGTCATGTGATGCGGCGGATAGAAGGAGCTGGTGCCGATATCCCCCCAGGTTCCCGTAAAGCGGATTTCTCCGTCTATCGTATAGCGGGATCCCAAAGCGTCGCAGTTGTCTTCGATAAGCCAGAGATGATGATTATCACAGAATTTCTTGATGACCGCCAGGTTAAAAGGATTGCCCAAAGTATGCGCAATCATCACCGCCTTCGTTTTCTCGGAAAGCGCGTCTTCCATACGGCTTACATCGATGTTGTACTCCGGCACCGTGACATCGAGGAAAACGGGAACCGCTCCGTACTGCAACATGGGGGTCACTGTAGTCGGGAAACCGCAAGCCACCGTGATAACCTCATCTCCTCTTTTAATCTGTCTTTCTCCGAGCTCAGCTGCCGTAAGCGTCATAAACGCAAGAAGATTCGCAGAAGATCCGGAATTCACCAGATAGGCGTGCTTTACGCCGATCCACTCCGCAAACTTCTTCTCAAACTCGTCGGCAAAGCGTCCCGTAGTGAGCCAAAAATCCAAAGTGGCATCGGTCAAGGACAGCATTTCCTTCTCGTCAAATACGCGGGAAGCATAGCTTACTCTGTCTCCCGGCTCGAAGGCTTTCTTCTTCTCTTTAAAGCTGTGGTAATATTCCGCTACCAAATTCTTGATTTCTTCGCGTGCCTCCGCTTCGCTCTTCCATTTTCCCATAAATCCTCTTCTCCTTTACTGCCCCATTCTCTCGCACCAGTTGGCATCCACATCATAGCCATAGGCATAAATTCTTCTGTAAGCCGACTCCTGCCAGGGCTCCCGGAAAGTTCCGTCTTCACTGATAAAGAAGTCCGCATTCATATACCGGATAATAATATAGCCGGAATCCTTCTGGTCAAAACCGTTTCCGCGGGAAAAATCGATTCCGTTTCCCGTATTCCTACGCATGACAGCCTCCATAAGCGGAAGAGTGACTTCATTAATAGGGAGTTTCATGTCCGGAATATCGAGGAAAAACCCGCCCTTTTCCTTTAAAGAAATACAAAGATAGCCGAGGGTTCCGTTGCTTACACACTT
>CAUSIX010000108.1:0-5684 GCA_963531555.1 uncultured Oribacterium sp. | reverse complement strand
CTTGAACCCGGGAGGTGGGTTCAAGCATACAAAATAATTTTGATAAATAGATTTTATGCATGACATTTTCTCCTGTTAATAGTATATTTATAGTTGCTTATCAATTAATTTAATATTTTAATGCGTGAATCTAAGTTCAGCGAAAAAAATATGAAGGAGAAAATGTATGAAAAGGAAACGTTTTATTCCATTACTGCTTGTGCTTACTTTAAGCACCTCTGCCCTAAGCTTCAGTCCGACCTGAGGCGAACCGGTGACCGAGTCCGGAGATTCCTTCCTTAGCGGGGAAAACGAAGAAACGGAATCTTCCGTAACAAGCAGCAATATGGTTTCTACACACTATAGCGCTTTAGAGGAAAGAGCTACCGACAGCGATCTTTCGCAAGGAGGGGAATTCGAGGAACCTTTCGCTTTTGAGAAACTAGATACAAAAGAGGAATTCTATCACTATTTTGTTGACCATATACTGGATCCTATCTCGGTTTCCATAAATCTGGATAAAGATAAGTACTATGAAGTAAAAGACGGAAGAGCTTACTATTTGGTACTCTCCGGCAATGCAAACAGCAATCCGATTCTCGCAAAACTTGCCAAGACGATTCGGGAGAAGATTGATCCTTCTCCTTCTTTGGATGACGATAAGGCTTTAGGCGGTCTTTTATCCTCTGACAGCGTTATGGCGGGCGGAAGTCCTTTTGCCATTCGCTTTAAAAAGTTCGAAAGCGGAGAAAAGCTTGCCTACCTGGTTTGGCAAGGATACAAAGATAGCGGAGAGCCGGGCAAAAAATATCTTATCCCCTTAGAGGGTACCAACGTGGAAACCTTTAACTTCATAGTAAGTGGAAATGTAAATCAATTTAATCTTCCGAAAAATAAGGAAATCTGTGATCATAACATGGGAGAAATCATCAGCTTCCTGAAAGAGAATTATCCGGAAATAAAGGAGATTCATTTTAAGGATAGAAATATCCAGTCTGAAGGAGAAGGCAGGGAAAAGCAGTATTACTACGACGTTGAGTATACGGATGAACATGGAAAACCTAAGCCTGCAAGAGTGAATGTCGGGAGTCTACAAAATCTTGGAGAGATTCCCGAAGAATGGGTAAACTTCCTTAGTAGGAATCTCTATTTTCCTTTTGATGAAGGGCGATTTAAAGAGAATACCACTCTTACGGAAGAGGAAATAGAGGAGATTAAAGGAAAGTTCAACCGCATCATTAATAATGCCCTGACCGGCGTATTGTCAGTTGAGGTAGATCCGAAAATTGTGCGTAATGTGGACGAGAGCATGGTTGGTTTCGTCCATGGAGAAACACTCGATTACGGTATTCAGTTAACTGTAAACACGGAAAAAAACGGAGATGTGGACGTCACTCTTCCCATCACGTATAGAACTGTATTAAACGTAAGTTCCGTCTTTCCCTTGGAAAATGCCGACTTGGAAAACCTAGAGCTTTCTCAAGATAAAAACTACGTGTATAAAAACCGCGGGGCAGAAAACGCCGGACATTCTCTGAAAGATTACTTAAAGAGTTCTTTAAAAGAAGGAGAAAAGCTCGGTGCACCCATATTACAAAATAAGGCCATATCACAAAATAAGGCCTTATTACCGGATGGGGCATATCTTGTAAAATACAATAAGGAAATCCTTTATCCCGTCTACAAGGGTGGCGAGGTTGTAAGAAAATTAAGGCTGAATCTGAACGATGCCATGTCGGAAGAGAACGCTTATCACAACTATATTTTTGCCCAAAACATGCAATATGACGGGGATAAAATGGAAGACGGCTATCCCGTGATTCTGATTACCGAGGAAGATAAAAAAGATATCGAAAAAGTTCTTCGTACAGAGTTAGGCGAGAGTTTGGATTCTGTAACATTTCCTAATGGAGACAAAGTTTCCCAGACTAAATACGGCTCGCATTTTGTAAAGACGACACTTCATTTTGTTGATGGAAGCAGTGAAGATCTCTCTGTCTATCTCACAGGCAATTTGGAGAGCCTCCCTTCTTTCGGAGAGCAGCCGCTCTATAAATTAGAAAGTGACAGAATATGTGGCGGGGAAGTTATACGACCGGAAGATCCGAAAACTCCCGAAAATCCGACAGAGTCGGTGAATCCTACGAACCCTGTAAATCCGGTGAATCCCGACAATGGAAACAGTAACGGAAATGGCGGTGGAAACGGAGGCGGAAACAGCGGTGGCGGTTCTCGTACACCGATTGTCGAGGAAAGCCAAACTCCTGCAGTACTTTCCGCAAGTAGAGAAGCGGTTTCTTCTAACGGGGAAGTTTTAGGGGAAGAGAGACCGACTCCCACTGTTCTCGGCGTAGAGAGAAAAGGAAGAGGATTTGTCAAAACCGAAGACCGGAGTAATCCGTTCAGCTTTACTCTTTTCGGAATAAGCGTCATCGGACTGGCCTTTTGGGCTTTACAGGAGAAAAAGAAAAGAGCATAAATATTTTACAGATTCTTCTCCAAATCCTCTACAATCTTCTTCATGGTTCCCTCTTTAAAAGGATTCATGAGGCCAACCTTTTCCTCCAATTCTGTAAAGAAAAGGGATGCGGAGCACTTGGAGAACTCCATATAGCTCTTCCATGCCCCCTGATAATCCTTATCCATCCAAGCCTTGTACTGTAAGGCATTGATAGAGGCAATGCAGTAGTCAATATAATAGTAGGGCAGGTCATAGATATGGTGCTGCTTCTGCCAGAATCCGCCCTCTTCCATAAAGGCATTGTCTCTATAATCCAAATGGGGCTTATACTCCTTTTCCAAGGTTCTCCAAAGCAGCTTTCTCTCCTTCGGGGTCATCTTCGGATTCTTATAGACTATGTTTTGGAACTCATCTACCATGGTACCGTAGGGGATAAACATCAGGAACTCTTCAAAGTGCATGGAAAGGTAATCCTTTGCCCGGTCCCCGAAGAATAAATCCATCCAAGGCTCGGTAAAAAATTCCATGGACATGGAGTGGGTTTCCGCCGTTTCCATCGTCAACTGGTTATGCTCATGAATGGGCAAATCCGCTGTAATATAGCCCTGAAAGGCATGTCCGCATTCATGGGTAATCACATCACAGTCTCCGGCTGTGCCGTTGAAGTTCGCAAAGATAAAGGGCATGTGGTAGTTGGGAAGCATTTCCATATAGCCGCCGGTTCTCTTGTTCTTTCTGCCCAGCACATCGAAAAGCTCCATTTTCATCATATCCTGCATAAACTTGGACGTTTCGGGAGAAAGAGCATCGTACATCTTCTGTCCGGCCTTAAGAATTTCCTCCGGTGTTCCGATGGGGGCAGGATTTCCCTCCTTGAAAAATACGCCTTCATCATAGTAATAGAGCTTATCCAGCCCAAGTCGCTGTCTTCTTCTCTCATGAAGCTTCTCAACAAATGGCACCAAATCCCGTTTTACCTGCTGGCGGAAGGAGGCAATCTCCCTCTCCCCATAGCAGTTTCGATTCATTCTGGCATAGCCGATTTCCGTGAAATCCGGATAGCCCATCATCTGCCCCTGCTCGGTACGATTCTTGACCAAAGCATCATAGATAGAGTCCAGCTTCTCCGCATTATCCTCAAAAAACTTGGTATACGCCTTCCATGCCTTCTTACGCACCTCTCTGTCTTCCGCCGTAAGATAGGGTGTCATAAGAGAGAGATTCAGGTTCTCTCCCTCCCAGGGAATCTTTGCGGAAGCCAGAAGCTTACTGTATTCGGTGGTTAGTTCATTTTCTTTTTGCATCAGGGGAATCAGGGAAATGTCTACCGCCTTCTGTGCGAGCTCCATGTTTTTAAAGGCTACATGTCCCAGCTTCTCTTCCATATAGGCACGGTGGGGAGAATGGTAAACCCGCATTTGGTAGTCCACTAAGAGATTCCGGAAAATGGGCATATTGGCATCGTAAAAGGCTCTCTCCTTCTCGTAGAAGGGATCCGTCATATCAATGTCGTTTCGGATGCTGGCAATCACACTTTCCGTCATTACATCATCCACCAGCTTATAGTATTTTTGATGTAGGGCAAAAAGCTCCTCCCCGGACTGAGCCTTATCTACGCCCTCGCAAAGCTCCAAAAAATCAGCCTTCAGTTTATCAAAATCAATTCTCTCATAGGGAAATTCAGTAAATTTCATATTTTCCTCCAATTCATCAATAACAGTCTAAAACAATCGGTAAAAGCATAACATTTCTATGGGAATATTCCATAAGTTTTGTATTTTTCCTTTACCCTTTTGTACAGAAAAAATAGGAGATGTAAAAATCAAAATGATTTTTACAGTCCCCATCTATTAAATTCGGACCCTATAAGACCAAAGAAAAAACTCATACTTATGTTTGCTAATTTTATTTTCACACTATCCAAAATCCGAAAGATCTATAGGATCTGATACGTATCCTTGCTTATAATTACTAACAGCCTTATCCATATCTTTCAAAGTACGTGCAGAAATAGTATCCGGAACTGTCAATTCACGAGGCTCTAGCATAATACAGCCATTTTCATATTCCTTAACATTATAATATTGGTATAAAGCACCGCGCAAAGTAACTCTCTTTTTATTATCGAGGTGAACATTATATTCCTTAGCTGCTTCCATTACCTTCCTCCTATCATCGTGGGATTTCCCACTTTTGAATCTACACTATATTGGACTAGATGATTTGTCAATAATTATTATTTTCCCTTCTTATGGTAAATTACAGCTTATACTTTTCCAAAGATATATCTACAAAGTCAATGGATTTCTCTTCTAAAAACATCACCATATAAATTGGAAAATAGCTGACTTGTCCCCTCGTTTTGACATTATCATTGCTAAAGACATAAGCATTCTTTATACCATATTCAGGAACGCGCAATATATTATCCAAGGCGGAATGCTTCTCATAGTCCTTTCCACTTTTTACTTCAATAGGCAGTATTTCTCCGGCATGCTCAATAATAAAGTCCAGTTCTCCTTTTTGCTTATTGTTATAGTAGTATAAAGGATAGTGGTGTGCATAAAGCTCCTGGGCAACTACATTTTCATATACAGAGCCCTTATTGATATCTTTTTCTTTGCTAACAATTTTTAATTTACAAGACTTTCCATACAAACTTGTGAGCAAACCCACATCGGACAAAAACAATTTAAATAAAGTACTTTTTTCGTTGAGTAAAAGCGGAACTGTCGGTTCTGTCGTATTAAAAGTTGCCAATGCAACTCCTGCCTTCCAAAGCCATGTAAAACTATCAGAAACTCGTTCAAATCGGAGCTTCGCCTTAAGATCCGCAAGCTTAAAACGCTTATTTTTTTCATTTAATTCTGCAGGAATCAATTCATAAATTTGTGTAAGTAATAATCTTCGATTTTCTTCCTCGTACTGCGTAAAATCCAACTTGTATAGCTCAATAATGGATATGTGCTCCTCTATAACATTATCAATGTTTTCTGTTTTGCGATATTGTTCCACAGCAGCAGGCATCCCTCCTATAATGAGATATAAATTAAATATCTCCATTATTTTTTGATGAAGCACTTCATCTACCGGAGTCTTGGATAAAAAGGAGCTACGCAGCTTTTCTAATACTTGATTGTCAACATGAAAGATTTGAAGGAACTCTTCAAAGTCAAGGGGAAACATTTTTAAAGTCTGCAAATATCCTACCGGTGCAGACTTCAGATTCACCAGTTCAATGCCA
>CAUSIX010000107.1:0-5711 GCA_963531555.1 uncultured Oribacterium sp. | reverse complement strand
CCCAGCGGCGCCTCTTTTTTGAGGAGGTACGGACTGGGGTATTTGCAGGTAAACCGTAAGGAACAAGACTTTTACAGCCGTATGGAAGAACTGCTTCATAAGCATGAAACGAAGTTTATCATTCCCTCGGGAATAGATGTCATCAAAGTACTGGACGTAGTTCTCGGAGACAACCCGGACATTATCCATATCCTCTGTCCGGAGGTACGAACAAGCGGCTTTTCCGGCAAATCGACTATAGTCGGAGGAATAGAGAAGAAGCAAAGTGAGAGAATGGAAGAAGAACTTTGTAGGAGAACGGAGGAGATTGTCTGGGAACTGGATAAAAAGATAAGGAATGACCGGGATATCTTCACCATGGCATCAGAGTATATCCAGAAAAACGTGCGGTACGATGACAGCGTCATGCGAGAGGGAAGCGCTGTGCATCCTGAAGCCTATTCTGCGTATGGTGCCATTGTGGAGAACTTGGCGGTTTGCGACGGAATATCGAAAGCATATTCCCTGCTTCTTTCTTATTTCGGTATTCGCAGCATGAGAGTAAACGGGAGGGGAAAAGGCAAGTTTTCCGGAGAGGCAATGCACGCATGGAATCTTGTGGAGTTTGAAAAGGAGTTTTATCACTGCGATGTTACATGGGATTTATGCAACTTTAGGGACAGCGGAATATATTCTTATCAATTTTTAGGTCTTAATGATTCGGAAATATCTATAGATCATCTCTGGGACTTGAAAAGTACTCCCGAAAGTAGAGGAAAGAATCTCTCTTACTATAGATATAATAAATTGTATGCTAACTCGGAAGCGCAGATAACGGAAATCATAAGACGCCAGTTTCTGCTCGGAAGGGAGATTATCCGTGTTCGAATAGATGAAAAAATACCATTTCGAGGGGAAAGCATCAGTTTTTTAAAGACAAAAATCAGAGAGGCTCTCGGGCCACACGGCTTTAGTCTTTTGTGGAACGAGGAGGCAAGAACCTTAGCGGTTACGGTGGATTCAGATAAGGAATAAGAGGTGAAGGGAATGAAAAAGAAAGCGCAGCCGGCAAAAGTAAGTTACTTTTTTGGGCCGGGTTGGAACGACTTAAAAACATTTATTAAAAAGTTTTGGGAATTTACGCAGGAAGATATTAAAAAACGTGCTGAAAAAGTGGAAAAAGGAAAAGGGGTAATGTCTCTTTCCGGTGCGGCGTCGCTACTGTCCTGTTTTTCTCTTATTCTCTTTGGAAGCCTTTTTTTCCTTGCTATTGCTTTTACCGTATCACTTATTTTGGGGCTTATTTTTTTACTGGTATATCTTTTATTTTTTCTGCTTTGGATTTCGGACAGAATTCATCTTATCAGAAATAAAATTTTTGTTGCCTGTCCGAGCTGTAAGAGTAAGTATTTTATTCCGACATATATTTGCCCGTCTTGCGGAGCAAGGCATAGCGATTTGACGCCGGGAAAATATGGTGCTTTTTTTAGAACATGTCAGTGCGGAAAAAAATTGCCGGCGCATTTTCTTCTGAGAAGAGACAGGCTGGAGGCGGAATGCCCCAACTGCGGGCATTCTTTAAGCGGTACGGGAAACCGACCTTTATGTGTACCGATAATCGGCGGAAGATCATCCGGAAAAACGGCATTTATTACTGCATTTTCCTGCGAATTTATTGAAAGAGTAGCGCCAAGAAACGGCATGGAGATTCAACATTATAATAAGGAAAATCATGATTTCTATGAAAAGGTGCTCCGTTCCCATTATTTACACGGAACGAGCATGCAAAGCAAGGAAGCGACAGATATCAAAGCGGCCAGTTCTGTAGCGTTCAGCTTCATGGTTCACCACAAAAAAATGAAGCCTGACAGATTGATTCAAATTTATGATATAGCGGGAGAAACCTTTGTAAACAATACGGAGAATGAATTGCAGCTTCATTATACCTATTCGGAAGGAATCGTTTTTGTGCTGGATCCTTTGTCCATTCCAAGTATAAGAAATCGTTTAGATGAGGGAATCAGTGAAGTAGATAAAAGCAGTGTCGGTACTTTAGATGTGGACCTTGTTTTGGACTCTTTCCTGAACAAGCTTCGACAAATAACAGGACATGCAAGCGGTGATGCTCTGGACATTCCTATAGCCGTAGTCATCAGTAAGGCGGATATTCGGACGGTGGACGAATTTATCGGGGATGAGAAGATTTCCGCCTATTTGTCTCAAAACGGCTTGGATATGAATAAGTACACTGCAGTGGAGGACAGGCTGTGCAGAGAGTTCTTAACGGAAAACGGAATGGCACACTTTGTCAATGCTATAGACATGAAATTTAAAAATAACCGATATTTTAAATGCAGTGCTATCGGACACAGCAGAGAAAGAGGAAGATATAACCCCAAGGGAGTTCTTGAACCTATGGAATGGATTTTTCAGACGACGGATAACGGCATGAAGTCCATCTGGCATGACAGCGAATTTGAAAAGCTGTAGGAAAGGAGAGAATGAAAAATGGTTGAACTGATTTTTTTTATTTTTGCTTTTGCGATTGTACTCTATGCCAGCTTGTTTTTTATTGCGGGACTTGGATATCTGTATTGGGCATTGTCTATCGGTATGGCGCCGGTACTTTGGATATTGATGGGAATCGGTGCTATAGCAGGATTCTTCGGCGCAATCAAAAATGCATTTAAGGCCATGAAAGCGGTCCGTGGGAAGGGTGTGAAATAAATGAATTATGAAGAAATTGGGCAGAAGATTAGGGAATGGGCAATGCAGTTTTATCAATATGCTATGACTCAGGGGGAAAACAATTTCAGGATTGCTGATCCCCATATTTTGCATGGAAGTAATGTTCCGATGGATCAGCTGATTTATTTTTTCGCTTCCTTTATAATAGTACTGTTTACGGTAATCTATTCCTGCGACAGCGTTCAGATTCTTCATCCGATTGACGGAATAAGAGAGTGGAAGTATAAAATTTCCATCATAAAAGTTCTCGGCTTCTCCACGGCGGTTTTTGCCTTCCACACATTTTATAAAATGCTGGTTAGCATACTTGCTTCATTCCTTTGGGCGGATGCAAGCTATGCTGCTTTAAAATGCCTAGGATCGTTTATCAACCCGTTTTCTATTATGGCCTATGCGTTCGCCATTACAACACTGACATTTCGAAGAGGACGACTTCAGGCTTTCATGCTGGGACTTTTGCTTTTTCTTACGCCGGCTGTTATGACAACAGTGGGACTGAGCTTGGAAAATAAGTCTATCTATTTTTCAGCCATTTCTATTTCGATTCTGGGCGCCGTGCTGTATCAGTCTGCTCTGAATACTAGGCTATCTCCTTTTATGGCAGGCTTCGTTTTAGACTTGGCTTATTTTGTTGGCAAGTATTTTATGCTGTACTATTCCGAAAGAGTTTACCTGCTTAGTGCGGGGGATAACTTAGGGAAGATAGTGCAGTACATGGCTTGCATAGAAGTAGACCTGATTCTTGCCCTGCTATTCTTACTGGTTCTCCTTATCTATAGACTTGCGACAACGGAAAACGTCAAGCTGAAAAAAGAGATTGCTTTTCCGATTATTCTTTTTATTGCAACACTTACTTCGGTCTATTTCGGAAAAGTGGGATTTCAATATAAGCCATACTATGATCATGCTGTAGCTTTGTGGGAAAATGGCGACTATGACGGTGCGGTGAACGAGTTTATGACGCTGGACGGATACATGGATAGTGAAGAGTACATAAAAGAGTATAGAAACTGGAAAAATGAAAACATCTATAATGGAGGCTTACTATATATGCAAGAAGGCTCCTATGAACTTGCGCTTGATGCCTTTCAGCAAATTCGGGACTATAAGGATGCATCGGATAAAATTGCCGAATGTGAGTGGAACTTAAGAAATCATTTGGTAGGGCTATGGGTAGGTGCTGCAGGAAGTCAATTAAGCTTAAATCCGGACGGAACTTGTCATTACCATTATGGAGGCGAAGTGGAAGGGGACGGAACTTGGTTTACGGAAGAGAGAGCGGTACTAAGAGTGGACACAGACGCCTTAGGCTTTCAGATTTACGGGTCTCTACCGGAAGGGTATGAGACAAAATCTATCCTTTTTCAGGCGGACGGATCAAACTGGAGGGATGAGGAGTTCGTTAAGCAGCAGTAGCATTACAGGAGGTTAGCCGAGATGATTGAATTTTCGAGTTTTAGCCCTGAGCATAGGAGCGAAGGGAGCGCAGAAACGGAGAAAGCGGAAACTTCGTCTAAGGAACTTGGGATAAAGAAGGAAGGAAATGATTTTGATGCGATTTTTCAAAGAATGAATCGTGCCGAGGAGAAGCTTTGCTATGCAGGTACGGAAAGAGAGGGTACAGAGAGAGGAGAGTTGTTTAGGGAAAATAAATCCGTAGGAGAGAACCCGGAAATGACTGATAAAGTCAGAAGTATCATAAAGGATTCGCATGAAGAAGCAAAAGAGGTTTCATTCAGTGCAACGGAAGGCAAACTGAACGGAAGATACTTTACGGATCATAAAGAGGCTCATGTGGAAATGGTTGCAGAGAAAGCGAGGGAAGCGGGAGAAGCAATCAGCGCTGCAGTTAGGGATGACGGCTTTAAGGGTGAAAAAGACGAGAATCGAATCGCATTTTCTTCAAAGATAGATTATGCGGTTTTAGAGGGAGCGGGATTAAGTCATGACACGGGCATGAACGGAAAAGGCTATAAAATTATAGAGAATGAAAAAGGCTATACAGCAGAAAAGTTGAATGAAAACAACTTTGACGAAATAAGACAAAATCACTCCTTGAATTCCGCCATTCATGTTTTGGAGAATCGAGATAAGTATCGGGATGCGGGCTATAGCGATGAACAAATTGATAAAATAGCAGTAGAGTGTATGGCGCATTCGAAACGATCTTCCGGTGTTACGGACTTAAACAGTAAGGAGGCATGGTCAGCATGTTTTGACCGTATGGACACAGCGGTAGAGGCGTATAATAAGGAACATGAAGGAAAGGAAATTTCCTTTGACAGAGAACGGTTGGAAAGCAGTGATGAAAAGATGGGCTCTCTTGCTTCGGAAACTTTAGCCATCAGAATAGGAGATGTCAGCCGCGATTCTTACTTCGGAGCAGAATCCCAGTCCGGAGAAAAGGTGGAGCTTAACCGGAGCCTATTAGGACGGGGAGAGTCATGGCAGGAAGAAGTGGGAAAGAAAGAATCCGTGACCATTGGGGAAAATCATGAGCCGATGGATAACGATTTTTCCAGAAGAGCACATGCCGGAGAGCAAAATATAAGGGAAAACCATTGTATTTCTCGTGAAGGAACCGTTGTGCACAGTGTCAAGGTCAGTGATGGAAATCTGGTGCCCTCATGTACCCAAGAAGCCTTAAGAGAACATGTGGGAGAACTCAAAACGGCGAGCGATGGAAAATTTCTTATGGAAGTACATTTTGATAGACCCTGCGATGAAACGAGTAAGAGCCTCTATAAAAATTTTGAAAGAAGTATCAACGCGGAATTACAAACGGAAAAAAATCAGAATATAAAAGTAAAAATTATCTGGGATCATGAATAGGAGGGGGTTATGACTTTAATCAGAGAAACGGAAGATGAAAATTATGTATATTACCTCTATGAGATGAAAGACTATGATTTACAATCAGCTGTACATTGGATTAATTATATCGTGAATAGAGGAGTAATCAGTACAAAGGTTATTACCTTCCG
>CAUSIX010000106.1:0-5720 GCA_963531555.1 uncultured Oribacterium sp. | reverse complement strand
CTTTTTCTATCCTTCGTTTATGGGCATAGCTACTGCCCCAAATGAAGTCTTAATATTTTTTAATTCCTTTATCCCAGTAAAGTCATCACTACAGGTACGACAACGACGAACAGCACCGTACTGATGGTTACCACATTGGTGGAAAACTCCACATCTCCGTCTCCCTGACTGGCAAGGATTGGGAGAACCGCAAGAGCCGGCGCGGCAGACTGAATCACGAAGGTATTGAACTCCTTCGTGGGTAAACCCTTTCCGGTAAAGTAGAGTAAAACATACATAATAACCGGAGCCAAAATAAAGCGTCCTACAATCGTAACCACCGTATCCTTATCAAAGTGGATACTCTTTAATCCCGCTTTCGCAAGAATAATGCCGATGTAAATCAAAGACAGGGGCGTTACGATATTGCCGATGTAAGTCAAGGTATTTCCTGCGAAGGTTGGTACCGGAATCCGTAAAACGAGGAATACCAGTGCAATCAGGAACCCCACCAAGGGTGCCGGTAAAAGCTTCTTCCAGTCAAACTTTGTTCCTTTTTTCTTTTCTCCTCCTACACTATCCGTAGTCATGATGTAAACTCCCAGCGTCCAGGTAGAAATTGTATTTGTAATATAGTAAATCAGAAAATAAGGAAGCGCATCGTCTCCGAAGAGAGCTATATTTAACGGCAATCCGATGAAAATGGTGTTGGCATTGACAAAGGTGTTAATCATGGTGCCTCGTCTTCCGGCACGCACACCAAAAACTTTCACTGCCAAAAAGCCGAAGACATAGGTCAGTGCAAAAGCCCCAAAGGTGTACAGTAATCCACCGGAAAGGCTAATCAGCTTATCCACGGTGAGATACTTTAAGACCGAGACAAAGATCGATACCGGTAAGGCCACATTCATAATCAGGCGGGAAAGGTTCGGCCCGAAGCTTTCCGAGAACCATCCTTTAAGCTGTAAAATGTAGCCCAAAGCAATGATCACAATAATAGGAATAATGCTCTGAATTGAGGTGAGAAATACAGTCATTTTCCCCTCCTTTACTGATACTTCGGATACCACTTAAAGTCATGCACTGCCTTCACCATATCCTGTTCCTTTGCGCGGGCAAGTCCCTGCTCCTTCGCTTTCTTTGCAACCGCTTCCGCGACCTTAATGGAAACCTCGCCCACATACTTGAACGGCGGAAGTACCGGTGCACCGGGCTTTGTGATATCGGTAATGCCGGAGAGAGAGTCTGCAGCAGCCGCAATCATTTCATCGGTGAGGAGACTCGCCTCCGATGCCAGCATACCAAGCCCCAGTCCCGGATAGATTAAAGCATTATTGGCCTGTCCAATCACATAGTTTACGCCTTTATAGGACACATCATCTGCGGGAATACCGGTTGCCACAAAAGCCTTTCCGTCAGACCAGGTGATTAAATCCTCCGCACGAGCCTCTGCAAGCTTTGTCGGGTTGGACAGTGGGAAAATGCAGGGGCGTTCCGTATTCTTGCACATTGCCTCTACAACTTCTTTCGTAAAGGTTCCCGGTACAGTGGAAGTTCCCACCAGAATAGTCGCCTTCACCGTCCGTACCACTTCGGCAAGATCCGTCAACTTGTCAGCATTCGGGAAATCGGAACGCTTTTTTGCAAAGGGACGCTGCTGTGGTGTCAAATCCTCCATGTCGTCAAAAAGCAAGCCCTGCTTATCCACCATAAAGAAACGCTTGTAAGCCTCTTCCTCGGACAGACCTTCTCTTACCATTTCCCGATGTACCCTAGATGCAATACCGGCTCCTGCCGTACCGCCGCCAAAGCAAAGATAAACCTGATCCGTAAGCTTCTGTCCGGAAATCGCCATTGCTGCAAAAACACCGCCCAAGGTTACGATTCCTGTTCCCTGAATATCATCATTAAAGGTCGGAATCTGCTTCCGATATTTCTCTAAGATATTGGCAGCATTTCCCCTTCCGAAATCCTCCCAGTGAAGATAAAGCTTCGGGAAAAACCGTTCTGCGGTCTGTACGAACTGATCAATAAAATCATAATAACGGTCTCCGCGAACTCTCTCGTGACGATTTCCAAGGTAACGCGGATTGTTACGAAGCTCTTCTCTGTTCGTTCCGGCATCAATCACAAGGGGAAGTACATAAGAAGGGTCGATGCCTGCCGCACCGGTATAAACCATCAGCTTTCCTACGGAAATGTCTACTCCGTTGGTTCCCCAGTCTCCGATTCCAAGGATTCCCTCCGCATCGGTTACCACGATAAGACGAATTTCTCTGTCTCCAGCCGCATTTTTTAAGGTCTTCTCAATATTCTCAGGGTGATTAATATCCAAGTACGCTGCGTACTGGGGATCTACAAAAAGATCGCTATAATGTTCAATGGTTTCTGCAATGGTCGGGTCATAAACAATGGGGTTAAATTCTGCGAGATGCTGAGAAAACAGATAGTAGAAGAGAGTACGATTGGTATTGAAAATCTGCATTAAGAAGAGCCTTTTTTCCAGATCATTTCCCTTCGTCTGCATCTGTGCGTAGGTTTCTTCCGCCTGTTCTTCAATAGTCTGCACATGGGGTGGTAAAAGTCCGATAAGACCTAATTTTTCTCTTTCCTCCATGGTAAATGCCGTGCCCTTATTTAAAAAAGGGTTGTTCAAAATTTCATGTGCTTTCATAAGATTCCTCGCTCTCTATGAAAAGGGATATTCCCCAGTGAAGATGGACGAACCATCATGTGTTCAGTCACTGTAACATCTGTATAAATTTAATTCAATATGGCTATGAATTATTTAACATAAAGTTCACAAGACGGCTACGGGAGAGGGGAGATTGTTCCAGGGATAAATTGGATTGCGAAGTAACGAGATTGCTCCAAGAATAAATTCGATATAGAATATAGGCACTTTTGGGAGATTCTTATTATGAAAATGATTTCTATGCAAGATTTAAAGAATACAGTAGAAGTGAAAAAGCGCTGCGTCAAAGAACAGGGGCCTGTATACGTTAGCGAAAATGGTTACGAGCGTCTTGTGAGATAAACAGCTTAATTCATTTCCTCTCCCCACTCTTTCAGGACATCTTATTTAATTCATAACTGATTGCTTCGTTTTATAATGACAATGTATTGTTAATGAACGAATTTTGATGTATTCTATCATAAAGTCAATGCGTTAAAATAACAATGTAGAAATATCTGATTGGAGGTACTTTGCATGGCAACAACAAATTTAAACATCAGAACCGATAAGGATATTAAAGAGCAGGCGGATCAAATATTTTCCGAGCTGGGACTGAATATGACTACCGCCATCAATATGTTTCTTAGAACAACTATCCGTGAAAACGGGATTCCCTTTTCTTTAAAACTGGATACTCCAAATGAAGAGACAGCTGCTGCTATCGAGGAAGGACGCCGTATTGCCTTAGATAGTAGCGTAAAATCTTATAAAACTATGGATGAACTCAAGGCGGCTTTGGAAGTATGAAATACGAAGTTAAGTTCACTAATCTGTTTAAGAAAGATCTTAAGCTCGCTAAAAAACAGAATAAAGATTTAAATAAACTCTTTGATGTAGTAAATATTCTAGCAGAAGGCGGCATATTAGAGGCAAAATATCGAGACCATGACCTATCCGGTAAGTATAAGGGAACAAGAGAATGTCATGTTGAACCGGATTGGTTGTTAGTATACGAAATTCAAAACGACATTCTTGTCCTTATGCTTTACCGTCTTGGAACCCACTCAGAATTATTTAAGAAATGAACCGGTAAATTAAACTATTTTACAGTTTCAATGTTTAATTCTCTCTCCTCTCCCCACTCCTTCAGAAAGTCCTGCATCAGCTTATCCCTTTTCTCCGCCATTTTCCTTGCAGAAGGGGTGCTCAGCTCCTTGGAAATCAGTAACAGCTTTTCATAAAAATGCTCTATGGAATTCTCCAAGCTTCTACCGTGGCTTCCGCCAAACTGAAAGCAGCGAGCAATACCGATAGCACCAATCGCTTCCAGTCGGTCTGCATCCTGCACAATTTTTCCCTCAATGGTCTCCGGCACTTTTCCTCTATTTTTGCTAAAAGAAACGGAATTGATATTCTTGCATATTTCCTCAATTCGCTCTTCGGAAAGCCCCTCCTCTTGCAAGAAGCTTCTGGCATTTGCGTTGTTTTCTGTATGAAAAAGCTTATGGTCATCGCAGTCATGTAGGAGGGCGGAAAGCGCAATCACTTCCTCTTCTCCCTGTCCTTCCATTTCGGCAATCATCATGGCATTGTGATATACCCGCAAACTATGGGCAAGATCGTGTCCATCTCCATTTCCCTGAAAAAGCTTAGTGATATAGTCTATTGCCCTTTCGATTCTACTTTCTCCCATACACTTACCCTCTATAACGCCATCGTATTTTCCATAGGCAAACTCGGAAAAGCAATAACATTATTGACAATATTCTGCTCTGCCTCCCAGATGGTAAGCTTTTGCTGCATATTCATCCAGCTCTCAACGGAAGTTCCGGTGGCTCTGCTAATACGAATCGCCATTTCCGGGCTCAGAGAAACCTTTTCATGAACAAATTCCGAAAGAGCTTTTCTACTAATCCCTAACATTCCGGCAGCTTCTGTAATCGATAAATTTAATGGTTTCAAAACATCCTCAAAAAATACAGTTCCCGGATGTGTCGGTTTTCTTTTCATAGTTGGTCTCCTTACTTCAATCAATGATAATCTTGATAATCCACTAAATAGGCATCCTGCCCTTCAAAATAAAAAGTTATTCTCCAATTTCCATTTACCGTCACAGACCATAAATCCTGCAAATTACCCTTAAGCTGATGCAATCTATAACCTGGTAAATCCATATCTCGTGCACATATACTGGCATCTAACCTATCCAAAATTCTTCCAAGTTTTGCACTGTGTTCTGCTTGAATTCCCTTTTTTGTTCCTGTCTCAAAAAATTCCTGCAAGCCTTTATGAGCAAATGATTTAATCATACTTGTATCGTAACCTCCCGCGTTACAAATGTCAATCTTTTCCTCCGAACTTTCGCATCTCCTCTATCAAATCATACACCCTCTCTCCGGAAAGAATCGTGGTTTTTCTATCCTCAAAAATGGTGCCATAGCGGGCCTCCAGTTGCTGCCAGCGCTCTTCCCTCTCTCTTTCTTCCCGTTCTTTTTCTTCCGTGAAAATGTCGGAAAAACTAAGCTGTCTTCCTTCGTTTGCCTCCAAATGATAAAAGCCTTCTCCGATTAGCCGGACTCTGCGCCTCGGAATCTGCTGCAAGAGGGCAGAGGCATTTTTATATAAGGAAAATGCACTTTGGGTGCTTTCGGAAATGAGGGCAGACCGAGTAATGGTTTTCATATCTGCGAAAGTGATTTTCAAAGAAACGCCTCTTGCATAGAGCCCGTATCGCTTCGCCCGATTTTCCACTCTGAAGGACAAGAGAAACAGCACATCATCCAAAAAGGAATAGTCTGTCACATCCTCCTGAAAAGTCATTTCTTTACTGATGCTTTGGGTGTCCTCCGGACGATAGGGCACTACCCTCCGATGGTCGATGCCGTAGGAAAGCTCCAAAAGCATTTTCCCCTGATTTCCCAGAAGACGAAGCACTTCCTTTTCTTTTTCCTGCAAATCCTTCACGGTATAAATCCCGAAGGAATAGAGCTTTTCCGCCGATTTTGCTCCTACCGTGAAAAGCGCCCGAACATCTCTGTCCCGTAAAAGCTCTACATAATTTTCT
>CAUSIX010000105.1:0-5738 GCA_963531555.1 uncultured Oribacterium sp. | reverse complement strand
TAGCCGCTATTTTCAAAATAATAGCACTCAGCAACACCGTCACGGTTGCCGTCTACCCAGCTCCATCCGTTCTGAAGGTAAGTTCCATTTTCGTTGTCGTACCACCAGCCGATTGCATCTTTCTTCCATGATCCTGCAAAGGCTGTCAAGCTCATTGCTAACGCCATTCCGGCAACTACAACAGCAGTTAACCATTTTTTCTTCATACTCCACTCCTTGTGTATTCTTTTTGTTCCCTTTTACCTCGACAAGTTTTCAGCAATTCTTCCTTTGCGAATCTCCCTTGTCAATCCAGCCTATTATCGCAGATATTTCGAAAAAAAGAAACTTATTTTTTAAGTAAATCTATCATTCGAAAGAAATCCCTTTATTCCCATTGAAAATTATACTATCCTAATGAAGGGTGTCCCATTAATTTTATCTGTGCAAAAGACGAGTACTGTATAAAATTATTCCGATGGGAAGACAGCGTGCCCTACTGAATTTGTCTGTGCAAAGGGCGAGATACTGTATGAAATTTTCATTTCACAAAAATACATGATGAAGAAAGAGGAAAAGATGGCTGAACAATCAAAACTTATACGTTTTAAACAATCCCATTTCAACTTTTTTGCGCTGATTCTCCTGCTTCTCCTCCTTCTCCTCTTTTTCTTTTCTTACCCTCTAAAAAAGGCGAACTACGGTGTTTTTCTCGGAATATCCATGACTCCCGATACTGCGGAAGAGGGTTTATCTTCCGATGACAAAGAAACGGAGCAACTTTTATTTCTTGCAAAGTATAAGACGGTCGTCCTTTCTCCGGGAAGTTTTCAAAAAAAAGACTTGCAGTATCTGCACCGCGCCGGCACCAAAGCCTATGCTTATATCAACGTCGGAGCTTTAGAAAAGTATGACTCGGAATACTTACGATTTAAAAAGCTCTCCCTCGCACCATATGAAAATTGGGAGGACGAGTCCTGGGTAGATGTTTCCGATAAAGACTGGCAAGATTATATTACGGAAAATATTGCAAAAGAAATTGCAGATCTTGGTTTTGACGGCTTCTTCCTTGATAATTTTGATGTCTACTATCTCTTCCCCGAGGAAAAAATCTATCAGGGCTTAGAAAGTGTACTACAAGGCTTACAAAAATATAAAATGCCGATTATGCTTAACGGAGGAGACGCTTTCGTGAGTCGTGCAATCGGAGAATATTCCGCTTCTCTCCTCTTTCAGGGTGTGAATCAGGAAGATGTTTTTACTTCGTATCACTTTGATACGGATACTTCCTCCGTGCAGGACAGCGAAACCCGGAAATATTATCAGGACTATCTTGAAAAAGCAAAGAATGCGGGACTTTCCGTCTACATCTTGGAATACATGGCGGATGATAAACTTGCCCATGAAATTTCCGCCTATTGCAAGAAAAATCATTTTCAATGGTACAATGCACCGGGTATTTTTTTAACAGAAGGAAAAGTATAAGAAAAAAAAGCATAAAAAAACTCCCCCACAAGGAAGAGTTTTTCTCGGAATGACAGGACTTGAACCTGCGGCCTCTTGACCCCCAGTCAAGCGCGCTACCACCTGCGCTACATCCCGAAGCGCTATTCAATATACCTTATTCGAAATAGATTTTCAAGTTCTTTTTAAAAAGGAGCCCGAAAACGGACTCCTTTTTATCTTCTTTCCTACCCTCGAAATTTCGATTCTTATGAATTCGTCGTAGTTTCCCCTTCCGTACTTTCCGTAGCGGAACTTTCCGTTTCGGAGCTTTCCGCTGTCTCCGGCTCTGCTTTCGTCGCTTCGCTTAGCTTTTCCTCTACCTTGAAATCAGCAAGGTTCTTGGTCACACATTCATTTTTTAAGCTATCCAAAGTTTCGAAGCCGTCCAAATAATACTTCTTGGTATACCAATCTCCCACTCCCGTATCAATCACATAATTATGGAAGAGAGTACTCATCTCATTTAAATCTACGTTGACCTTACCGTCTTTGTCTTCCATAATGTTTCGAAATGCGGCGGAAGTATAAAAACTGTAATCCTTCACAAAGTTTTGTTCAGCTAGAGTAACGCGAACCGTAACCTTATATACCGGATAGAAAATATTTTTAATATATGCGCTCTTATTCTTTGCATTTAAGAAATAGTATCCCTGATACTCTGCGGATAGAAGCTGAACCGCATCATCTTCTCTTGCAATATTACTCTTAATCTGATCTTCCACTTCTCCCTTCATGCTTGTCAGGGTAGCATCATCCAACTTGCTTGCGGAATCAATATACGCCGGAAGTCCTTCCACCGTAAAGACCTTTTCCATTTCCTGAGGCGCCTTACCGGTCTTCTGTACAAAGCTGTTTAAATTCTCCTTGGGATCGATTTTCACTGTAACCTTATCGCCATTGGAAAGCCCGTACTGCGGATCTACCGTAAAATACAGTCCCTTCGAACCGTCCATGATATCGCTGCCGTTCCACTGTGCAGTGCCGTCGGGAGCGCTTCCGCTAAACTCGATTTTAAAGTCTTCAAAGGCGTCAAAAGTTTCTACTTTTTCCAGATCTTTTACCGTATATTCCTGACCGGCATCCTTAATCTTGACCTTGAAGTCTTCTTCAATCTTGTCCTTATCAACAGACCAAGTCAAATGAACCTTATCGCCATTTTTGTATTTTCCGTTCTCTCCGTCCACAGTCCAATTTCCGGAGATATAAAAATCATATAAGAAAGCTTCCGGGCTGTACTCCGAAAATAGTGCATTACTGAAAGCATCTCTTTTCTTTTTCAGTTTCACCTTCTTTTTGAAGTCTTTTAAGAAGTGCTCCTCATCAAAGTTTATCTTCGCTTCTCCATATCCGTCATAGCCGGAGAAGCTCAGCGAAATATACTTATCTAGATTTATCTTTGTGCGTCTCGGGAAAAAAGCATAGCCCATTGCAAGGACAAGGAGCAGAATCACCACCGCAATACCTACGATTACTCCGGAGTGCTTCTTTCCGGAAGCATCCTTTTCATACACATCTCCTCTTGCTTTTTCAACCGGCTTATACTTGTTTACATTCTGTTTAATTCTCTCTTCCGCAGAAAGCTTTTTCTCCAGTTTCTCTTCTACTTTTTTCTCGGTTTCTTCCAGCTTTTTCCCGGCTTCTTCCGTAAACTGCTCCGCTTTATCCGAAACTTTTTCCGCTGCCGTTTCCACGTTCTTCACTTCTTCTGCCGCAGTATTTTCTAGCTTTTCCGCTTCGCCTGCCGCTGCTTCTTCCCTGCTCTTTACTTCACTTGCCGCCGTGTCTTCCACGTTCTTTACTTCGCTTGCGGCAGTGCTTTCTGCGCTTTTCACTTCACTTACGGCACTTTCTACCGCCTCTTCCACGTTCTTCGCTTCGCTTGCGGCAGTGTTTTCTACGCTTTTCACTTCACTTCTGGCACTTTCTACCGCCTCTTCCGCACTCTTCTCTTCGCTCTTCACCGGAGGTGCTTCTACTCTGAAAATCGGTTCTCCCTGTGCTTCTTCTCCGGAATATCCTGCACCGCTCTCTTCACCCTGAGTATTGTTCAAAACTTCATTATCCTTCTTTTCCTCTTCACTCATACCAATGCCTCCTATGTCAAAATGATGAAACATGCATGAAAATCATATCATTTTAATGTCATTTTTACAATGGATTAAGTTTTTTACTTCCGAAAATCGTTCTAATTGTTGTAAGAAAAGAAATTTGATCTATTTCTCTGCTTTTGTTCCACCATTCCGTCAGGACAGTCTTCTTTTCTCTTCAAAATCTTTTAAAGAGGATAAGGCTTCTTTACTTAGCGGATACATCACAAGAAGGTTGAAAATAGTCATAAGACCGATTCCGACATCTCCCAAATCCCAAACCACGGTGTACTGGGCAAGACCGCCGACAAAGAGCATAACAAGTGCAAAAATCTTATAGGCTGTCTGGGAAGTCCAATTGTCCCCAAAGAGATAGGAAACATTGGAACGGGCATAGAACAGGATACCGAGGAAGGTGGAAAAGCTGAAAAGCCATAGGATTACGGCAATAAATATTTTTCCGAAAGCGCCAAAGTGGTAGTTCATTGCCGTCTGTAAAATATCCATCCCCTGCAACTCCTTTATCATACCTTCCGGGGTAAGCAGCATGATAAAGGCGGTACAAGAGCAGAGGATAATCGTATCGATGAACACACCGATAGCCTGAAAAAGTCCCATTTTCACAGGGTGGTCCGTATCGGCTGCCGCTGCCGCGCAAGGTGCGGAACCCGAACCCGCCTCATTAGAGAAGAGCCCTCTTTTCACACCGTTCATAAGCACTGCCGCAAAGCCTCCGGAAACGATTTGTCTGAGTCCGAACGCCTCCGAAAAAATCCGTTCAAAAACATGCGGGAGTGCCGGTAAATGCGTAAGAATCACAAAAACAGTCATCGCAAAATATAAGCCGGCCATAACAGGGACAATCACATCCAAGACACGTGCTGTCGCATTTTTCCGAAGGACAATTACAGCCGCAATAAGTACCAGAAGAATACTGGAAATAAGGGGTTTTACGGAAAAAGCGTTTTCAAAGGCGGAAGACACGGAATTCCCGATAACCTGGCTGATTCCCGCCCAGCAAATCAGACCGGAAAGTGCAAAAAGTGCGGCGACAATACTTCTCTTCTTCGGAATCCCCTCTTCCAGCTTCTCCCCCGATTTATTGTGAAAGAAAAAATCATGAATATAGTAGGCAGGGCCCCCACGGAACCCGCCGTAAAGCGGATCCTTCCTCTTATGGAGCTGTGCCAGCGTCGCCTCAACAAAGGCAGTAGAAGAACCGATCAGCGCGGTGATCCACATCCAAAATACCGCACCGGCACCGCCGCCGGAAATTGCCGCAACAACGCCCACAAGATTCCCCATACCGACTCTCGTTGCCGTAGAAACAATCAGCGTCTGAATGCCGGACAGCTTTCCCTTGGAAAGATCGCCCTGCATCTTTGCATCCGGCTTTTCGATGAGCACGGATATCATTTCCCGAAACATACGAATCGGCAGAAACTTTGTACGAAGGGTATAATAAATCCCGGCAGGAATGAGTAAGAGCACCATGGGAGAAAGCCCCAAGGTACTTCCGCCGGGAAGCGGAATCTTTAGTAAATCACCCCAGAGAAATCCCGTCATAAATTCGATTACAAAAACGATTCCATTTAATACGCTGTGCATTTCATCCTCCTATTTCCTTGCATTGCAGATAGCTTCACTCCGGCATTTGCCTTCTCACTTTGACGCTTTTATGCGTCTATGCTTTTATGTACTAAAGTGTTTTTTTAAAAAAGAAAAGCACTCTTGTGCTTTTCCGAGTATAACGTATCAAAGCAATTTCTGGCAAGCGGATTCGTAAAGAATTTCTCGCTGCAATTTCTCGCTGTTCCGGTTTATTATTCAAGCTATATTTAAAATGTTCACAATGTCAAAATTAGGATTTCATTTGCTTTTCTTATACAAATAAATCATCCAAGCGAAGGAGAACCAGGTCTGTTTCGGGCCCGGTTTCATACCCGCTTTTGGAAATGAAGCCATAACGATAACATTGGAGTCCGCACGCCTTTACCTGCGCTATCTCTTTTTCTATTTCCGCCTTGCCAAGAGGCTTATCTTGAAACTTTACTTCATAAAAAATATAGCCCTTAGGATCGTAGGTGACAATGTCGAACTCCCCGTTTCGCCGTTCTTTCGGAATGTCGTAGTAGTACCTGCCTATTTTTTCAAAGGGCTCCTCCA
>CAUSIX010000104.1:0-5742 GCA_963531555.1 uncultured Oribacterium sp. | reverse complement strand
TCAAACTTCGGATTATGATGCGGATAATCGGTCTTTTTTGCCGGATTCGCGGAGCTTAAGAACATAAATGCTCCCGGCGCCTTCTGCAGGTAGAGGGCAAAATCCTCTCCGCCCATGTTCGGGCTCTCTCTATAAGTAACCATATGCTCTCCGAAGATATCCCGGATGGCATCCTGGGCGAAGAGCGCCATATCCTTATCATTGATAACGGGAGGTGCGCCCCAGTCCATGGTATAGTCTACACTGCCGCCGAAAGCCTCCGCAGTGGTTTTTGCGATTTCGCCGATTCGTTTTGCCAGCTTCTGCCTAATCTCTTCTTTTAAAGCACGAGTTGTTCCCTCAATATGCACGGTTGACGGGATGGCATTGTACTGCTCTCCTCCGCGAATCACGCCCATGGTAATGACTCCGGCATCCGTTGCGGCAATCTCTCTGGCATTGATGGTCTGCAATGCGAGCACGATGTGGGATGCCATATTAATCGGATCAACTCCCTTTTCCGGTGTAGAAGCGTGACAGCCCACACCCTTTACATCCAGAACAAAACGGTCATAGGAGGCCATAATCGGGCCGGGAATGCAAGCGATAGTCCCACAGGGAATCGTCTTATCCAGGATGCTTCCGATGTGGATTCCGAAAACCGCATCTACCCCTTCCATTCCACCGTTCTCAATCACGACAGCGGAACCCTTAGCCAGCTCCTCTGCGGTCTGGAAGAAGAAGCGAATCTCTCCGGAAAGCTCTTCTCTATGCGGATAGAGCACCTTGATTGCGCCGAGCAGCATGGCCGCGTGCGTATCATGTCCGCAGGCATGCATGCATCCCGGATGCGTCGAGCTAAAGGAAAGACCCGTATCTTCCGTGATTGGAAGGGCATCCATGTCTGCACGAAGAGCGAGAACCTTTCCCGGGCGCCCGCACTTCATAGTCGCAATAACGCTGCTGTCCTTCTCGGAAAGTGTATAGGGAATGCCGATTTCATCCAGCTTCTTCACAACAAACTCACGCGTTTTCGGTAAGTTAAAGCCCAGCTCCGGAATCTTATGCAATTCTCTTCGCATGGCTACAATTTCTTCTTGCAAATCTTTACACTCTTTCCACCACATATTTTCCTCCTTTTATCTATGTAGTTCTATTTTTCTCATTCAATCGCATATTCCGGCCGGATTCCTCCACCCAAACTGTAACTGCTTCGGGAAAAATCTTTCCCTCTTTATGCTTTCCGACTTATACAAACCGTCATTATGCCGCCTGTGCCTTCTTCTTATCCATGACATAGAAAATTCTGGCAAAAATAACCGTTCCGAATACCGATAAGAGGATAATGAGCCAAGCCGGAAGTCCGCCGACAGCCTTGCAGCAAATGGGAATTGCTAGGCCAATCAGCGCGAGCTTCGGCTTCTTCATTCCGAAATTTCCGAGTGTTGCGCCGAAAATAGCTGCGGAAGCATAAGATTTTAAGCCTTCACTCACAACCGCGGGCAAAACGGTAACTACTGCCGCTCCCACAAAGGCCGCTGCCGTAGTGGCAATGAGGTTCGTGATGATGGAGCCGCAGATTGCCATGGTGGAAACCACCTCCGCCTGAATGGTTCCGGGCTCACTCTTCGTCACATCCTGCGCAAGAGCCGCGCAAGGAACACGCATATTGCCGATATTTCCGGAAAGGAAGCTAAGGTAAGTTCCGGACATGCCGAGCGCCGCATAATAAGAAACCGGCTCTACTACATAGAAGGCTCCGAAGGAAATCAGAAGCATTCCCCATGCTTCAAGAACGAACTTCGGATTAGGCCAACAGTTATAACGAATACAAAGGTAAAGCACCGGGATAAACGCGGTAATTGCCGCCAAAATATTCGTAGGGCTTCCTATTAAGATACTTTTCTTTCTCCAAATCGGCATATATTCTTTGCTATCCATAACTTTGTCTCCTTTCCCTTATTTCCCGAAGAGGATGGCAACCGCAATCCCCAGAATCATAGCGATTCCCAAAGAATACTCTGCAAGCTTCGGAACCTTAGGCACAACGAATTTTCCAAGCAGTATCATAAATATCGCACCGCCAAAGCAAGCATAAGCATTTCCGATGTTCAAGTTGCTAAGGCCGCCCTTTCCGATAATGAGATTCGCAACAAGATAGGCAAAAATACCGATGGAGCAGGATGCGGACATGACTGCAAGCCACTTCATATCGCCGCCGGACATCTTATCTCTGATTTTCTCCAGTCCCGGTGTGGCAACTCCGGTGAAAAGAAGCCAACCTGCACCGTTTAAAGCCATGGCAAACCAGGAAACTGCAAGCACCTGGATGTTGTAGCCCGGGTCGGACAGTCCCTCCAGTCCGCAGGCCTGTGCTCCGTAGGTCGCCGCAGTGAGCTCGGTCGGAGCCGCCCCGATAATGGAAAGACGAAGCCAGGCAATCGGACCGCCGATAACGGACATCAGGCCCACCATAATGATAAATACGCCGAGTGCCGGTCCGATCGCGGAAATCAAGCCGATTTTAAACGCTTTTTTCGGGATCTCCGGATCCACGTTACAAACCTTGGTTGCCTTTTTTGCTTCCCGGATATAGAGGAATGCCTGGAGGGCGGAAAGAAAAACGGTGAAGCCCGCCAGAAGCCAGAATATGGGAAGATTGGAAATTTTTACATGATCCATAAATTCTCCTCCTTCATGATGTCGATAAATGAGATATCGCACGCTTTTCGCACGATGATCGTTAAGAACAAGATGTCTCAGGCTTTGCCTCAGCCACTTGTTAGGAACTATGGGACAAGTCGCACGCTTGCCCTGCTCAACTTGTTTTAATTTTAACAAAATCAAGCTCCGAATTGTATTGATTATAAATACAAAGAAATCCTATTTTCTTTGTCGTCTTATACAAATTATGTAAGACTCGACAAATAAAGAGAAGTAGATTGTGTGCATTTTTAATAAAAATAAATAATAGACATTTTATTTTTTGTTTAAAATCCCCCTGTATCCTCATGCAAATTTCTTGACAGCGAAGAAGCCTAGTACTAGGATTATATTAGTTTAAACTAACTTATTGGGAGGATACAGGCTTTATGAAGAGAAAAAAAGACCGTGCATGTCTTACACAGAACAGTGCCCGGCAGGAAAAATCCCCTTCTCCGATTCTTTGGGCCCTGTCTCAGACGGGCTCTCACAAGGGGGAATATGTAAAAAGCGTACTTTTCGCCATCATCGGGGTGGCCTTTTCCCTTGCCCCGTATTTTGTCATTGTAGAAATAGTAGATGGCCTGATGAGCGGCAATCGGGACTTCTCCTTCTACCTTGGAAAATGTCTTATTACAGCACTCCTTTGGATTGGGAGGGTCCTTTTCCATTCCCTTTCCACAGGGAAAAGCCATGCGGCAACCTTTGCCGTTCTCGGGGAGATTCGAAAACGTTGTGCGGAAAAGCTCCTCCGTATGCCCCTTGGCGCTGTACAGGAGCAAAGCTCCGGAGCTTTGAAAAGTACAATCATCGAGCGGATTGACAGTATGGAAACCACGCTCGCGCATATTGTGCCCGAATTCACGGCGAACCTTCTGATTCCCCTTTGCATTCTCCTATACATTTTTAGTCTGGATTGGAGAATGGGGCTTGCCGAGCTTCTTACTCTTCCTGTCGGGCTCGTAAGCTTTGCCGTTATGATGGGCGGCAGTCAGAAGTTTTATGAGCATGCCGTGGAAGCCACGAAAACCTTGAACAATACCTCCGTGGAATATATCGGAGGGATTCAAGTCATCAAAGTCTTCGGAAAAACAAAGTCCAGTTACGCACGCTTTGTAAGAGACGCCTATGAAGCGGCAAACAGCTACATTTCCTGGATGCGATACTATATTCTCCCTATGACCTTTTCTCTTTCCGTCATGCCGGCAACCCTCCTCCCCGTTCTTCCGATTGGGGGACTTTTGGTGCGTAGCGGATCGCTTAGCAGCAATCACTTTGTGATGATTCTCATTCTTTCCGTGGGACTTGTTACCCCTCTTATCACTTTGATGAGCTACGGCGATGATTTCCAAACCATGGGAACCATCATGGGCGAGGTAAGAACTCTTCTGGAAGCCCCGGAAATGGAGCGCCCGAAAGAGGGAGATTCCCCGGAGAAAAACGACCTCGCGCTTCGCGATGTTCGTTTTTCCTATAAAGATAAAGAGGTACTGCACGGGATATCCATGGAGATTCCTGCAGGAAGCTTCATTGCTCTGGTTGGCCCGAGTGGTAGCGGAAAAAGCACGATTGCAAGGCTGATTGCCTCGCTTTGGGATGTAGAGAAAGGCGGTATTTTCCTAGGGGGAAAGGATATCCGGGAAATCCCGCAGGAGGACTACGCCGAAAAGTTCGCCTTTGTCTCTCAGGATAACTACCTTTTCAATAGGAGCGTACGGGAAAATATCCGACTGGGGAATCCCGTTGCAACGGACCGCGAGGTGGAAGAGGTTGCAAGGAAAGCCGGCTGTCATGATTTTATCCTCTCGCTGGAAAAGGGCTATGATACGCTTGTAGGAAACGCAGGCGGCCATCTTTCGGGCGGCGAGCGCCAGAGAATTTCCATTGCAAGAGCCATGTTAAAAGCCGCTCCCATTGTGATTCTTGACGAGGCGACCGCCTATACCGACCCGGAAAATGAAGCCCTGATTCAGCGTTCCGTCTCCAAACTCACAGAAGGAAAGACTCTAATCGTCATCGCACACCGCCTAAGCACCATAATCGATGCGGATAAAATCTTCGTTATAGAGGACGGAAGAATCAATGACTCCGGAACCCATGAAGAACTCTTATCTCGAGGAGGACTGTACAGCGCGATGTGGAAAGCGCATGAGGAGGTGAAGGACAATGCTTAGTATCATTCGTCATTTCTTTCAATTCTACGGAGAGGAAAACCGCAGGAAATTCACCCTTTCCCTTTTTCTCGGAGTCGGTGACGCTTTTTTCAACGCCTTAAAAATTCCCGCTATTGCTGTAATGCTAAAGGCTCTTCTCGCTTCTGAAATCCGCATGGAGGACATTTTCCTAAGCCTCGGCATCATGCTTCTCAGCATCCTCGGTATCAGTCTTATCAAGTCAAAAAGCATGATGTTGCAAACCGAA
Source organism: uncultured Oribacterium sp. (assembly GCA_963531555.1). Classification (GTDB taxonomy): domain Bacteria; phylum Bacillota; class Clostridia; order Lachnospirales; family Lachnospiraceae; genus Oribacterium. The sequence goes on along the minus strand of CAUSIX010000104.1, from coordinate 639 downwards.
GCGGGCTACGATACCTGCGCAAGGAAAAGGGTGGAAATCGCGGAACACCTCCGTTACCTTCCCATGGGGTATTTTAATCAGAATTCCCTCGGGCAAATCAGCTCTGTCACAACGAACACCATGCAGATGCTGGAAGGTTTAGCTACCCGTGTGATTATGCAGGTTTCGGAAGGCTTGCTCACCACAAGCCTCATCATTCTCATGCTCTTTTTTTTTGACTACCGTATCGCTCTCGTCCTGCTCATCGGCTTTGTCCTCTTCCTCTTTTGTAACAGTGCTCTGCAAAAGGCAGCCGGAAAGCTTTCCGGACGAAAAATCGAAGCCGAAGCCTCTCTTGTCGAAAAGGTTCTCGAGTACCTCCAAGGTATGGCGGAGGTCAAGGCCTACCATTTAAGCGGGAAAAAGAGCCGGGAGCTAAACGAAGCCATTCGTGAAAATGCACAAATCAACACGGAAATGGAGCTCTCCTTTATCCCGATAATGGCTCTGCAAAGCCTTATTGCAAAGTTAAGCGGCGTCGCCATGGTGCTCTTTTCCTGCCTTTTCTACTGCAGCGGCAGTATGTCCGCCTTAAATGCCATTATCATGGTCATCTCCGCCTTTATCGTCAATGCCGGTCTGGAAAGCGCCGGAAGCTAT
>CAUSIX010000103.1:0-5800 GCA_963531555.1 uncultured Oribacterium sp. | reverse complement strand
CTGTGTCCTCCACGACAATCTTATAGGAACGAAGAATCCTCGGTAAAATCTCCGCCATTCTCTCATCCACCATATCGGGGAAAATCAACTTTTTATACAAAAAGGCCAGTTCTTCATCCATCTTCCCCATGAGAAACGACTCTACGGTGTAATCCTTGATTTGTCTTGCAAAACGAAGATAGATATCCGAATTTTCCTGAAAATTTTGCAGAATGTTGTAATAAAGAGCGGAACGAAGCCCCTCCTCTACCCGATACTCATAGGAAAAATAGAGATAAACCGCTCTCGGAAGCTCCTCCTTATATCCCTTCTTCATGGAATAAAGAAGATTTTCATAGAGCTTCGTCAGCTTAAGATTTTCCTCCACTCCTTTTTTATACAGTAAAAAGGCTTCTTCTCCCCGTTCTCCTCTTCGAATACACTGTTTGATTTTCTCCTCAAGGCTCATCCCGCTTGGAAAATCCAGCTGCTCTTCCTCTTTCTTTTCCGGAGAAAAAGCGAGGCTTTGCCGAGCGAGCCCCTTCCTCGGTCTTTCCGAAAAATAGGCCAGAAACTCTTCCAAAGCCACTGCTCTGTTTCCACAGGGTTTCAGCATCTCATAAAGCTTCTCCGCTTCCTTCTTCTTCATCAGAGGCGCAGAGTAAAAATCCCGATAGTCAAAAAGACGGACTGCCGCTTTTTTATCCGTTTCATACAGCTTCCTTAGCGCGGAAAAGTCCTTAAGAGAGTCGATTTTTGCTGAAGAAGGAGATTTTTCCAAAACAAAATGATAGGGGATCTGCTTTTCTCCCCCTAAATAGACAAAATTCAGTTCTCCGAAAAGCTCCTTCTCTTCCTCCATGCCTTCCGTATTCACCGTAAAACCGACCTTCGTTCGAACACCGCCGAAGGCATTTTTATGCAAAGTAACAAAAGCCTCCTTGCAATAGACCAGACCTCGCATAGGAATCCCGTTAAGAGACTGTATAAAAACTTCAAAAGTTTTACTTTCCGAAAGAGGAATTTTTCCTTCGATAAAATCGAGGGAAAAATGGGTGGAAGGCTTCTCCTGATCCACGATTCCTCTTGCTAATTTGTTGATTTTCTCTTTCATCGCAAACACTCCATAGGGCTCTATTCTAGCACAGGAAGGCTTTTCTAAAAAGATAGAATTTTCCATACCCCTCTTCTCTATTTCTTTACTCTTTCTCTTTACCCTTTCTCTACTTCTCTTCTCTACTTCTCTTTTCTATTTCCCTTTTCTATTTCTCTTTTCTACTTTCTTTTCTACTTTCTTTTCTATTCCTCATCTCTACTTCTCTTCTTTATGAGTCTGTTCTTCCTCCGGGCACACTTGCTTATTTAAGGGGAAATCTGCTACACTGTTTACTCGATGATTTTGAAAATAGGCTACACGGCAGCCGGAAATGCCGTTCAAAGAAAAAAAAGACAAGTTTTCACAAAGGAAAAGACATGACAACAGAAGCCTTAACGCAATACAAATTAATGATTCTCTATCTCCTATATTCCGTAAATTATCCTCTGACAAACACACAACTAAGCGGTTTCTTTTTGGATAATGAATATACCACCTATTTTACCCTGCAAGAATGCATCTCCGACCTTACGGAGGCTTCTTTGATTGAAAAAAAAGAGAGCCAAAGCACCACTCGTTACGAGATAACGGAAGAAGGAAAACAAACGCTGAAATTCTTTGAAGAGGAAATCCCGAGGCTCGCCAAAGAAGATATGGAACAATTTCTTTCCAAAAACAAGTTCCGTTTACAAAATGAGGCCGCAATCCACACCGACTACCAAAAGCAGGAAGACGAAGAATACCTGGTACAAGTCGAATTAAGAGAAAGTCGAAGCATTCTTTGTGAAATCAAACTGACTGTTCCGGACGAGGAAAGTGCCAAATCCGTATGTAAAACATGGAAAGAAAAAAGCGGGAAGCTCTATTCCTATCTTCTTTCGGAGCTCTTACAAGAGGAAGAATAAGGCTACCCTTCAGCCATAAGAGCTCTTAGAAGCGGAAGAATAAGGGGCCCCTCAGTTAGCAGAGCGTGCAGGAATCCTGTCCGGCCGTTTTTGTCTGTAAAAGCTTTTCCACACTCACAAGCTTTACCACAAGGCAGAAAAGCTCTGCCGCAATGCGGAGATCCTCTAGTGGCGGATAGGTGGGCGCAATACGAATATTGCTGTCTTCCGGATCCTTTCCGTAGGGGAAGGTCGCTCCTGCCGGAGTCAGCTTCACACCTGCCTTTTTACATTTATCCACAACCGTCTTCGCACATCCCGGCATTGTCTCAAAGCTGATAAAATATCCTCCCTTTGGCTTCGTCCAAGAACCGATTCCAAGTTCACTAAGGTTCTTCTCAAAAACGGTCTCTACCATCTCGAATTTCGGCCTGATGATATCGGCATGCTTCATCATATGCTTTACCATGCCGTGAATGTCCTTGAAGAATCGAACATGACGAAGCTGATTTACCTTATCGTGACCTATTGTCTGGTACTGCATCTGTTTCTTAATGTCTTCCAGATTATTTAAACTGGTCGCCATGGAAGCAATTCCCGAACCCGGAAAGGAAATCTTCGAAGTAGAGGCAAACTTATAGACAAGATCGGGATTTCCCGCTCTCTTACATTCCGCTAAAATCTCAATCAAGTAATCCTGATCATGATCATAGAGATGATGCATACCGTAAGCATTGTCCCAGTAAATACGGAAATCCTTCGCTGCGGGCTTCAGTCTCGCAAAACGGCGTACCGTTTCATCGGAATAGCTATAGCCTTGCGGATTACTGTACTTCGGTACGCACCATATTCCCTTTATACTCTCATCGGAGGCCACAAGTTTCTCCACGATGTCCATATCCGGCCCCTTTTCCGTCATCGGAACATTAATCATCTCTATTCCGAAATATTCGGTAATGGCAAAATGACGATCATAGCCGGGAACCGGGCAGAGCCATTTAATTTTATCGAGCTTACACCAAGGCGTGTTTCCCATAACACCGTGCGTATAGGAACGGGAAATGGAATCATACATCACGTTTAAAGAAGAATTGCCGAAGATAATGATATTATCCGGATTGTTTTCCATCATATCGGACAGCAGCTCCTTCGCCTCCGCAATTCCGCCTAAAACACCGTAATTTCGTACATCAAAGCCGTCGGAAGAATACATATCGGCCTCACTGTTCAACGCATCCATCATACCGTTACTTAAGTCAAGCTGATCCCTGCTCGGCTTTCCTCTACTCATATCCAGATTTAAATCCATATTCTGGTACTCTCTGTAGCTTGTTCTTAATTCCTTCCGTAAACTTTCCAGTTCTTCTACCGACAAATCCTCGTATCTTGCCATAAAAGGCCTCCTCTTGTTCTTACTTCTCATTTTTTATTCCTTAGTTCTTTTTCCTTACTTCTTTTTTTCTTACGTTTTATTCCCCGTTTTGTTCGGAAAGAGCGGGATTTCCTTCCAGTGCTTTTACTCGATTTTCCAAAAACTGCAACTCTCGGGAGGCGTTTTTATCCTCCGGATATCGGTTCAAATACTGCGTAAACGCATCATAGGCCTTCTGCCATTCTCCCGTTTTTTCCAAATAAACCGCCTCATTATACTCCATATCTCTATCTGCCGAAAGACCTTTTTCTTTTGCCTCATCAAGACAGTTCCTTGCTTTTTCCAAATCATTTTGATTCAAGGCTTCCCCTGCGGAATAAACAAGCTTTTTTGCCGCAATCCTGTCTTTCAACTTCTGATAGTTTTTCCCGGAAAGGGTTTCTACATTTTGTAAATCCTCTTCCGCTTCCGAAAGTTTTCCAAGATGAATCTCCGCCTCCGCCTTGTAAGAAAGAATATCAAATTGCAGGCTGCCGACCCTTCCCTTACTTTTTTCCAAGGCAAGATTAAAGTCTTCAAGAGCTTTTTTCGCATCTCCCTTTTCTAAAGCGCTGATTCCCTCCATACGATACTCTTTTACCTCACTTTTACAGGAACTTAAACAGAGCATGAGTAGCAGAAGGACAAGTGATTTTTTCTTCATATCTTAGGCCTTTCCTGTAGTTCCGAATCCTCCCCGGTTACTGTTTCCGAGATGCTCCACTTCCACAAACTGTACTACGGGCTGATGCGGCATAATACGGAATTGTCCGATGCGATCATTGACATGAATTTCCGTATCCCGCATGGCAAGAATCGGCATATGGATAATATCCTCATCCCCGCAAAAGGACTCATCCACAACCCCCATAGCATTCGTTTGGATAATTCCGAAGTTCTTAAAAGCGGAACTTCTGGGTAAAATCCACATCTCATAGCCCTTAGGCAATTCCACGGAGATTCCCATACTGATAAGACGAAATTCTCCGGCTTTCATTTTCACCTCTTCCGCAACCCTTAAATCTATCCAATCGCTTTTTCCGTCAATATAGCGAAGCTTTTCCAGCTCTTCCACATGATATTTAATCTTTATCTTTTCTTCCATTTCCATTTCCTCTTCTTCCAGGCATTTCTCTGTCTTCCGACTTCTTCCCTGTACCCCTCTGTTCGGCAACTTCTTTTTCGAGTATAGATAAGGTCGATGGCGCTTTCATCTCCATCGAGAGGCGCCTCCGTATCGTCTTCCCACTCCTCGGGCGGTGCTTTCGGCTCTTCGTCCAAAGGTGCTTCCGCCTCGTACTCCGGCTCTTCGGGCGGTGCTTCCGGCTCCTCGTCCAAAGGTGTCTCCGCCTCGTCTTCCGGCTCCTCCCGCTCATCAGGTGGAGTTTTCCAATCCTCGAACGGCTCCTCCGACTCCTCTAAATAGGCTTCGACGAACCTATCGCTCTCCTCATCCTCGGAAACGAAGTTGCCTAAGTTTCCGGGCTTTCTGCATTCGCTTCCTCCTTAACTTCTTCTCTGCTTTCCGTATCCTCGTCCTCTACCTCTCTACTGTCTGTATCTTCTTCCTCTGTTTCCCTATCTTCCGATTCCGGCTCCGCTTCCGCATCCATGCTGTTCTCTTCCGCGTCCGTTTCTTCCTCTTCCGGATTCACTCTCTCCGTCTCATCTTCCGCATCCATGCTGTTTTCTTCCGCATTCGTATCTTCTTCCGCCTCCAAGCCGAAGCCGTCCTTCAGCTCCTCTGCTACCTCTTCCTTAAGAAGCTTTTCCGCACCTTCCGGAAGTTTGGGCAGGTCTTTCAGAGAATCCACGCCGAAACGGTTTAAGAATTCCTCTGTTGTGGCAAAAAGCATCGGTCTTCCGGGCGCATCCAGTCTCCCTACCTCTTCTATCAGACCGAATTCCACCAGTCGATTCACGGCGTGATCCGACTTCACTCCGCGAATCCTCTCAATTTCCACCTTCGTAATCGGCTGACAATAGGCGATAATGGATAAAGTTTCCAAAGCTACATCGGAAAGAGCAGGCTTCCTCGGGCTTTTCACAACTCGAATCAGGCCTTCATAAGTCTTAGGGTGACTCATCATCTGATAACGGTCTTCGAGCTTCTTAATAATCAGTCCCTCCTGCCTCTCCTCATACCTTTCCCGTAAACGCTCCGCGGCAAGGGTCGCTCCGTCCTTTCCCATATTCAGGCATACAGCAATTTCCTCCACGGAAACGGAACGCCCGAGAGAAAAGAGCAGAGCCTCTACCATATTTTCCTCTTCTTTAAGTCGAATCTTATCCTCTTCCAAAATTTCTTTTTCAAGATCAATCGGCAAAGAAATCTGTCCTACATCCTCCAAAATCAGCCCTCCATCTTCTCCCCATCAGGGTAAAATAAATCTAATCAAACTCTTCAATATCCGTCAAATCCAAACCTTC
>CAUSIX010000102.1:0-5817 GCA_963531555.1 uncultured Oribacterium sp. | reverse complement strand
GGTATTCGGCATGATTATCTTGCTTGCCATGTTTCTCTTTTCCTTTTTGGGTGGAGCGATTTCTCCTTATAAGGAGTCCCAGCTCTTTTATAGAAAGGATGTGCAAAGCCAGAAGTATGCCGGTGTAAAAGTAAACACCGAGCTTCGTTATCAGCAGGCGGAAAAAGATGCTTTCCCGGCCCTTGCACAGGCACAGTTTGTTTTGGCAAAGGGAAAGAAACAGACCGAGTTTACCGCAGGCGATAAAACCTACAGCTATGAGGAAGCCGGAAAAGACTTTTATATTATCAGTGTAAAGGGGAGCGCGACTCCCGTTGCCTTCGCCGCAGTGGACTTGGTAACAGCAGCAGGATCGGAAACGCCGACGTTTAATGAGCAGTTGAATATCCTGAAGGCATACAGCAATAAGGAATCCTCCTTCAGTCTGGACGGTGTGAACTATACTATTTCGGATGACGGCACCGTGGAAAAAAACGGAACAGTTTATGCAACGGCAGGAAGGTATGTCATCAACACCATTATGAGTGATATCCAGCTGTCAAAGGAGTTTAAGGAGAAATTGCTGTCGGAGATTCAAGCGGAGAGTAAGAGCTTTACCTATCAGGATGCGGACGGTAAAGAATCCGTATATAACATTGAATATGATGCTCCGTCTAAAGCCTACAACATCAGACAAACCAGAGAACAGATGGTCTATGATACCTATTCCGCGCCGAGTAAGGCACATCCTCTCGGAACCGATAAGAACGGAATGGATATGCTGACGAGACTAATGTATGGAGGAAGAGTGTCTCTCTATATCGGTTTTGTCGTAGTGATCATTGAGACGATTATCGGTATGATTATGGGCGGAATTTCCGGATACTTCGGCGGATGGGTTGATAATCTGATTATGAGAATAGTGGATGTGTTCTACTGCATTCCGACTATTCCTATCTATATCATCATCGGTGCCGCAATGGATGCGATGCGTGTCGATCCGAAGCTTCGCATGTTCTATCTGATGATTATACTCGGCTTCTTCGGCTGGCCGTCCATCACAAGACTTGTCCGCGGACAGATTTTGACTCTCCGTGAGCAGGAGTTTATGACGGCAACGGAAGCAACGGGTATTAAGCCTGTACACCGTATTTTCAGACACTTACTGCCAAACGTCATTCCGCAGCTCATCGTAACCTGTACTATGAGCCTCGGCGGAGTCATCCTTACGGAAGCGGTTCTGTCCTTCCTGGGACTCGGTGTAAAGTTCCCCTTCGCTTCTTGGGGAAATATTATTAACGACGTGAATAACACGTATGTACTAAGTAACTATCTATTTATTTGGGTTCCAGCCGGAGTTTGCTTACTCTTAACGGTACTTGCATTCAACTTGGTGGGCGATGGCTTACGAGATGCCTTTGACCCGAAGATGAAACGATAGAATCGAGGAAAAACTATGGCAAGAAATGACGGTTATCTTTCCGCAAAAGAATCCCGGAGGATATCGAAAGAAAATAAAGCAATTACATCCAAGCTGGAAAAGAAACGTACACGGAAAAATGTTCCTGAAAGTGAATATCTCACAGAGATGAAGAATCCGAACAATGCGGTGGAGTTTGAAAATCTTCATACTTTCTTTTTCACCGATGCGGGAACTGTAAAGAGTGTGGATTCCGTAAGTTTTGATGTTCCTCTGGGAAAAACAGTCGGGGTTGTAGGAGAATCCGGTTGCGGTAAATCCGTAACCAGCCTTTCCCTTATGCAGTTGTTGCAGCGTCCGCAGGGCCAGGTTGTAGAAGGTTCCATCCGCTTAAATACGGGCGAAAAGGTCTATGAGATTACGAAGACTCCGGAGAATGTTATGCAGCATCTTCGCGGAAACTTCATGTCTATGATTTTCCAGGAGCCGATGACTTCTTTGAATCCGGTTTTCAGGATTGGAGATCAGGTTGATGAGGTTCTTCTCTTCCATAAAAATGAATACAATACGAAGGAAGCAATTAAGAAGAGAACCATAGAGCTTTTGGAAATGGTCGGGATTGCAAACAGTGAGGGAGTCTACAAGATGTATCCTCACGAGCTTTCCGGCGGTATGCGACAGCGTGTTATGATTGCTATGGCGCTTGCCTGCAATCCGAAGCTCATCATTGCCGATGAGCCGACCACAGCCCTTGACGTAACGATTCAGGCGCAGATTCTGGATCTTTTACGAGGCTTAAAAGATAAGATAAATTCTTCTATCATGCTGATTACCCATGACCTCGGTGTCATTGCGGAGATGGCGGACTATGTTGTAGTCATGTACTCCGGACGCGTAGTGGAAGCCGGAACGGCAAAGGAAATCTTTGCCCATCCCGCGCACCCCTACACCATCGGTCTGATGGCTTCCAAACCGGTAGTGGGAAGAGAAGTGGATAAGCTCTATTCCATTCCTGGAAAGGTACCGAATCCGATTAACATGCCGAGCTATTGCTATTTCCGAGATCGATGTGACAAGCGAAAGCCCTGTTGCGACGGATTGTATCCGGGCGAGGTATGGTTATCCGAAACACACAGAGTCAGCTGTTATCTCTATGATGAAAACAAGAAAGATAAAGCGGAGTAATAGATAGGCTTGAATCAAGGGCAAACTGTAGAGAAGCTGTGGATAAGAACCGGGATATGGAGCTAATCCTTGCCGATAAGGCAGAGTGCCATGTAGATTCATTAGTAGAGAAATGTAAAGAAGAAAACGAGGAAATGATGGAAAAAAGCGAAATGAAAGAGTTCACGCCTATTGTTCACAATGAAGAGAATATTCTGGAAGTGAACGGATTAAAAAAATATTTTCCGATTAAGGGCGGATTCTTCAATACCGTTGTCGGTCAGGTAAAGGCAATTGACGGAATCTCTTTCCATATCAAGAGAGGAACGACCATGGGCCTCGTTGGAGAGTCCGGTTGCGGAAAGACCACTACCGGAAGAGCAATTTTACGACTTGGCGGGGAAAAGACTGCAGGACAGGTTCTCTTTAACGGAAGAGAGGTTTACGATATTCCGAAGAATGAGATGAATGAGATGCGTACCAAGATGCAAATCATCTTTCAGGATCCATTCTCCTCTCTTTCTCCGAGACTTCCGGTTGGCGAAATCATCGGAGAAGCGGTGAAGGAGCATAAGCTCGTTCCGATGAACAAGTATGAAGAATATATCGATAAAATCATGGATGAATGCGGTCTGCAGCCCTTCCATAAGGGAAGGTATCCACACGAGTTTTCCGGCGGACAGAGACAGAGAATCTGTATTGCGAGAGCTTTGGCTTTGAATCCCGAGTTCGTAGTCTGCGATGAGCCGGTTTCCGCACTGGACGTATCCATTCAGGCACAGGTAATTAACCTTCTGGAGGATTTGCAGGAGAAGTTCAAACTGACGTATCTCTTTATCTCTCATGACCTTTCCGTAGTGGAACATATTTCCGATACGGTCGGTGTTATGTATCTTGGAAATATTGTGGAGTTCGGAGATACGAAGGATCTCTTTGCCAATCCGCTTCATCCTTATACGAAGGCGCTCTTCTCCGCGATTCCGATTCCGGATCCGGAGGCTAAGATGAGCCGAATCATTCTGGAAGGAAGCATTCCATCTCCGGCGAATCCACCTTCCGGATGTAAGTTTCATACCCGTTGTAAGGAGTGTATGGAAATCTGTAAGACTCAGGTTCCTAAAAAGAAGGATATGGGGAACGGCCATATCGTATACTGCCATCTTTATGATGATGTAAAAGCTGCAGAAGATTAATCTCTATACTTGGAGTAGAAGAGTAACGAGGTATCGCGTGTAAGAGCACGGTGCCTCGTTTACTTTATGTATATGGCAAGAAATAGGGACATTGCAAGAAATAGGTATATTGCAAGAAATAAGGATATGGCAAGAAATAAGGATATGGCAAGAAATAAGGATATGGCAAGAAATAAGGATATGGCAAGAAATAGGGACATTGCAAGAAATAGGCATATTGCAAGAAATAGGCATATTGCAAGGAAATAAAGATATTGCAAGATAATAGGCCTATTGTAAGAACATATGGAGGAAAAATGTAACGAATGAAAAGCTAAGTATGTCTATAATGATAAATGCGGCAAATGGAGAACTGGTTATGCCCATAATGGTAATAGGAGACTTGGCATAGAAGATTCGTGTCATGAACAAAGGGTTACAAATAAGAAGCCGGATAAAACAAAAAGGTAGAAAAACAAAAAGGTAGAAAAATAAAAAGGAGTGAAACGATGAAAAGTGCAGACATGGAAATTCTTCAAACCTTTTCGGGAAAAATAAAAGAAAAGAGAGACTTAGCGACGCAGTCGTCGTTATCTTTAAACAGAATGAGTTCATTTATCTTAGTCCTTCTCCTTGCTGTTCTTGGACTTTTACTTTTGGGGAAGACAAGCTATGCGGAAGAAAATGAGGGACATCGTCTAAAGAGTTATTACAGTTTGTATTATAAGGGAATAGGCTTCCAAAACTACAGTAATGATGCGCAACGCCAAAGTAGAAACGATGCCTATCCCACAGGAGTTAAGATTTGTCTAAAACATCAGCCGGAGGGAATGAGCGGTACCGTTCAGTATCAGGCAAACATTTCAGGATCGGGTTGGTCCAACACGTATGAAAATGGTCAAGCCATCGGGGAAGGGCAGGAAATGCCGCTTGAAGGAATCCGCGTATTTTTGAACGGAGAACTGAAGGAGAAATATGATGTTTATTATCGCACACTTGTTCTCGGGGAGTGGCAGCCATGGGCAAAGAACGGAGAAGACAGTAATCCTGTCGGAGTGGGGAAACACATCGACGGAATCCTGATTACGGTTGTAACTAAAGGAGAAAATCCAAGCGAAGAGAAAGCGGCTGTGGAAGAAAAGAGTTCCGGAAATGAGGGAAAGCATGAAGTTGATCCGTCTAAGCCTATGGTCGCTTTGACTTTTGATGACGGTCCGGGAAATTATGAGGATAGAATACTTACCGCTTTACAAAAGAATAACGCTAAAGCCACCTTTTTCTACGTAGGAACACAGGCAACGAAATTTCCTTCTACGGTAAAGCGTGTGGCAGATGCCGGAAATGAAATTGGAAATCACAGCTATAAGCATGAAAATCTTCCAAAGCTTTCGGAAGCCGGTATCGAAACTTCTCTTTCGAAGACCAATTCCATTCTTCGTAAGCTTTCCGGTCAATCCGTGAGTCTGGTTCGTCCTCCGTACGGAGCAACCGGCGGCAGCGTTAAGTCTGCCTTAGCCTCCACAGGGCAGCCTTCCATTCTTTGGAGTATCGATACACTGGACTGGAAGACCAAGAATACCCATAATACGGTCAATGTTGTGCTCACGCAGGTAAAGGATGGAGACGTCATCCTGATGCATTCCATTTACAAGCAGACTGCAGAAGCCGCGGAGCAGATTGTTCCCGCTCTGAAAGAAAGAGGCTATCAGCTGGTTACCGTGTCTGAGCTGGCCAAGGCAAGAGGTGTCTCCTTACAGGCCGGAAAGAATTACAGTTCGTTTAGAAAGAAAAAGTAGGACAGTAAAAAAATAGGGTGCCGCATATCACGCGGCACCTTATTTTCTTTAACAGGCTTGTATTATTAATCATTTATTATTAATCTTTTATTCTGCGCCTTTTGCATCATCATAAAGGTGGCAGTATACAATATGACCATTCCCCATATCCTTCTTTTCCGGAGCTTTGTTCTTGCAGATTTCCATACACTCCTTGCAACGGGTGTGGAACTTACAGCCGGAAGGCGGATTCGCCGGAGAAGGAATGCTTCCTTCCAGAATGATTCGATTCATCTTCGCTTCCGGA
>CAUSIX010000101.1:0-5843 GCA_963531555.1 uncultured Oribacterium sp. | reverse complement strand
AGAAGATACTGCATGCTTTATGCGAGTACTTGTTAAGAATAGAAAGAATGCCCCGCTTAAGAGAGATTGTATAAGGCGGGGCATTCGGCTATCAGTTTATGTAAAAAGAACTTCGTTTTTTATATAAGTAATCGCAGATAAAAAGATATTTTTGATAAAGTCGTACTGTGTTATTCTTAACAAGCGGCATAGATGAAGCCGGAGAAAGTTTACCTATATTAGGTAAATAGCGAATGTACGGAGTGCTTTATTCTTAACAAGTGGCGCAGGCGAAGCCTGAGACATCTTGTTTAAAAAAAATGGGGAACGGGAGACAGGATATGGAAGAGGAAAAAATCATAGTTTGCTTTGGGGATTCCAATACGCACGGATACAATAATAAAACGGGAGGACGATTTGACAAAACAACCCGTTGGCCAATGGTTTTACAGAGCCTTCTCGGAGAAGAATATTTGATTCGAGAGGAGGGATTGTCCGGAAGAACTACGGTTTTTGACGATCCGCTTCACGAGTCGCTTTCCGGAGTGGATGTCATTCGTCCGATTCTTCTTACACATGAACCGGTTTCGCTCCTTATTATTATGCTCGGGACAAATGATGTAAAAGAACGTTTTTCCGCGACGCCGGAAAATATTTCCCGCGGTCTCGACAGACTGATCAAGAAAGCGCAGGATGCGGAAGAAGCCTTTGCGGGAGCAAAGCCGAATATCCTCGTGATTGCACCATATCCGATTGACGACGAATACCGAGATACTGCCATTGGCAATGATATGGGAGAGGGATGTGCGGAGAAGTCTCGGAAACTTCCGGAACTCTACAAAACGATTGCCGAGCAGAATCATTGCCATTTTCTTTCGGCAACGGAGATTCCCGGGATGGAAAATTATCCCTATGACTATATGCATTTAAGCCCTAAAGCCCACCGTGCACTTGCCGAAGCCTTGGCACAGAGGATGAAAGACTATCTTTCTTAGAGTAGGATAGGGGATAGAGGAAACAGGCAACTGTTTCTTTTACTCATAACGAGTATCACTCGCAGGGCGTGTGATATCTCGTTTAAACAAGGGAGGAGAACTATGGAGAAACGATTTTTGGCTATAGACATTGGAGGTACAAGAACGAAGTTTGCACTCCTTAGCAGCGAGGGGGAAATCCTTTCACAGGGGGAAAGAGACACGGAGGCAGAGCAGGGAGGCCCGCGAATTGTGGACAATGTCAAAGCCTTAATACGGGAACAGCAGGAAATAGCCGGGGTGTGCATTTCCACTGCGGGTATGGTCAATGAGGAACTGGGAGAAATTATTCATGCCGGACCGCAAATTCCCCTATACAAGGGAACGGAGTGGAAAAATCTCATTGAAAAAGAGTTTTCTATCCCCTGTGAGGTGGAAAACGATGTAAACTGTGCAGGACTCGGGGAAGCGTACTTTGGCGTGGCTAAAGGGAAAAAATCGGCTTTACTCTTAACTATCGGTACCGGTATAGGCGGTTGCTTTCTACAAAACGGAGAAGTATATCATGGTAGTTCCCATGCCGCAATGGAAGTGGGGTATATGCAGATTCCCGGAGGAGAGTTTCAAAATCTTGCCTCCACTTCCGCGTTAGTGAAAAGAGTGGCAAGCAGAAAGAAAGAGAGTGCGGAAAGCTGGAACGGAAAGAAGGTTCTTTTAGCTTTGGAGCAGGGCGATAAAATTTGTACGGAAGAGGTTGATCGCTTTTGTGATGCGCTCTCTCTCGGTATGAGCAATCTTTGCTATGCGTTTAATCCCGAGATTTTTATCTTGGGAGGCGGAATCATGGCAAGAAAAGAACTTCTACTTCCACGGATTATCAAGCATTTGGAGGAACACTTGCTTCCGATTTTATTTAAAAATATGGAGGTTCGCGCTGCCGGTCTGGGAAATCAGGCGGGGTTCTTAGGCGCATTTGCCAATTTCCGAAAGAAACAGGCGGAGAGAGGTTTCGGAAAAACGGAGTCAAGGGCTTAGCGAAGATAAGAAAGAAGACTTTTAAAGGGATAAAAGAGGAAAATCCATGAAAAAATATAAGATTTTTGCGGAAGACAAGAAGTTTTACTTGGGGAGCGTTGCCACCGAGGACGGCCTTTTTTCCGAAGTACATGTAGAGAAGGAGCTGAGCGAAGAGGAAGCTTTTGCATGCGAGGAAGAATTTCTGATTCCGGGCCTAATCGATATTCATTTTCACGGCTGCCTCGGGCAGGACTTCTGTGACGGAAAAAGAGAGGCGATAGAATGTCTCGCAAAGTATGAGATAGAGCACGGCGTAACAGGCATTTGCCCTGCAACCTTGACTTTAGCACTGGAGGATTTGGATACAGTGCTGTCTCTTGCAAAAGACTATGCGAAAGAAGGGGAAAGGCCGGGAGAGGCGAGACTTCTCGGCATCAATATGGAGGGCCCTTTTATCAGTCATATAAAAAAGGGAGCGCAGAACGAAAAGTATATTCTAAAGTGTGACGAGAAAATTCTTACCCGCTTTATGGAAAGCTCCGGCGGTCTTGTGAAATTTGTTGGTCTTGCGCCTGAAGAAAATCCGAATTTCGAAGAATTTATCAAAAAGGCAAAGGGAAAGGTTAAGATTTCTCTCGCCCACACCAACGCGGATTTTCAGACAGCCCTTTTAGCGTACCGTGCAGGGGCAAGCCATGCAGTCCATCTTTTTAATGCCATGACGGGACTCGATCATAGGAATCCGGGTGTGGTGGGGGCTACCGTGTAAAGTAAAGAGGTTGATGCAGAGCTGATTACCGATGGTATCCATGTGCATCCCGTTATGGTACGTGCAGCGTTTACGCTTCTGGGAGAGGATAGGGTAGTTCTCATCAGTGACAGTCTCCGTTCTACCGGAATGCCGGACGGGATTTATGACCTCGGCGGACAGAAGGTACGGAAGGAAGGAAAGCGCTGTACCCTTGTAGAAGGGGGAAACCTTGCCGGCTCCGTTTCCAATGTCTTTGACTGCATGAAGACGGCAGTGCAATCGATGAAGATTCCGTTTCGCTCGGCCATTCTCGCTTCGACTATTAATCCTGCAAAGGCTCTTGGGGTAGAGAAGACAGTCGGGAGTATTTCCGTAGGGAAAAAGGCGGATTATCTTCTTCTCGATAATGCGCTCAACTTGAAAGCGATATATCAGTCGGGAAAAGCACTTCCGGTGAAATAGAAAGCAGACGAATCGGGAATGGAAAATAAGTACATTTTACAAAATTTTATTACGAAAAATGTATTGCAAAAAGGGAATGAATCGACTAGAGTATCAAGGGCAAAAATAGGAGGTATAGTAGGGGAAATATTTTTCTTTTGCAAAGTAAAGCATAGTACATTACCGAGGAAAGTTGAACTAAGAAAAGGAGAAGCTATGAAGGGGTTTTTGAAAGAGTTTAAAGAATTTGCATTAAAAGGGAATATGATCGATTTGGCAGTTGGTATGATTATCGGTGCCGCTTTTACCGCGCTGGTCAATAAGATGGTAAGCGATTTGATTATGCCTCTTATCTCTCTCGTTACCGGGAAGATTGATTTTGAAAATATGTTCATTCCTCTTGCCGGACAGACTACAAAAGTATACAGTGAAGCTGTTGCGGAGGGAGCCGTGTTTGCTTACGGGTCTTTCATTACTGCTGTAATTAACTTCCTCATTATGGCATTTGTGGTTTTTGTTTTTGTGAAGCAGATGAACAGACTGAAAAAGGACGCACCGGTTAAGGAAACCGAAAAGGAGTGTCCATACTGTAAGACCATGATTCCCATCGAGGCAACTCGTTGCCCTCACTGCACATCCAAGCTTGCAGGATACGCAGAGGCGGTTTAACAGAGCTTTTTTTGGAGATTGGAAATTAGGAATCGTGGGTATAGGAAAAATAACGACAGCCGGACTTAGGGCAGTTGTGGGTTTTCCGTATCCGCGATTCTGTTTTTTTCTTGGCCGGTGGTCATGCGGTTCTGGTAAGATTTGGAGGGACTATGAAGGAAAGAGAGCGGGAGAGGATTGCAACGAGGGCGGCTGTCATCGGTATACTGGCTAATCTCTTTTTGTTTATCGTAAAATATGCGCTTTCTCTCCTCTTACATTCCCTAAGTATCGCTGCGGATGCTTGGAATAATTTATCGGATATGGGAAATTCGCTCATCAGCCTTTTTGCCGGAAAAATTTCCGAAAAGAAAGCGGACAAGGAGCATCCCTTCGGGCATGGCAGAATCGAGTATTTGGCGGCTTTTTTGGTCAGTACCCTGATTCTACAGCTGGGCTTTCAAACGATTCGTACGGCAGCTTTTTCCCTGGGAAAGAAAGAAGAGTTGACGCTTTTTGTACCGGCTCTTTGGATTCTTCTTCTATCCGCTCTTGTTAAAGTCCTTTTATTTTTTTATTTTCGTGTTGTGGGAAGGAGAATTTCCTCTACTCTTTTTAAGGTAACGTCTACGGATGCCTTTTTCGATTCTCTCATGACATTTTCCACCTTGGCCTCCACTCTGATTTATTATAAGAGCGGTTACAATATCGATGCTGTACTCGGTTTGCTTCTGGGAATCGTAATTCTTTTTAACGGAGTGAAGATGGCAAAGGAAACCATTACGGAAATTCTCGGTAAACCGATAGAGGAAGAATTCTTTGAAAAGATTAAGAACACGATTCTTTCGGAAAAGGAATTTTATGCCGTGCATGACTTTCTTTACCACCCTTACGGTGCACAAAATGCTATGGGAAGCATTCATGTTCTATGCGATGGCGGAAAAACGATTGCCTTTATTCATGAAAAAGTAGATGATATGGAAAGAAGAATCAAAAAGGAATTCGGTTTTTCCTTATTGATTCATGTGGATCCTATCGTGTCGAAAAAGCTGGAAGTCTGGCTTCAAAACATTGTGGAACGAGTTCTTACAAAATATAGTGTGGAGGGAAGCTTTCATGATATCCAATTCAAAAAGGAAGGAGAGCGAAAATCGCTGTACTTTGACCTCCTTTTGCCCTATTCTGTAACGGAAGAAAAGGCTTCTCAAATTATGGAAGAGATTAAGGCTTCGGTGAAAGAAGAAAAGGGAATGGGCTGCGTCATTGAGCTCGATCGCCCTGTAGTTGATACGGTAAAGGAGGAAGGGATTTCTCTATAAGAATTCTCGGTTTTAAAAGAAAATGTAAGGAAAGCTGTTGTAAAGCAGTAAGGGAAAAAGCAAAGAGAGGCAAGGGAAATGTATGAATTTAAGGAACGCGTGCGGTACTCCGAAGTACGCGAAAACGGAAAAATGGATCTTTTGGGAGTGGTCAATCTTTTGCAGGACTGTTCCACCTTTCATTCTCACGATGTGGGAATGTCTATAGAGAGGGTTCTTGCATTAAAAAGAGCTTGGCTATTAAGTGCATGGAATATAGAGCTCTATGCGCTTCCGGCACTTTACGAAGAAATTACGGTGGGAACTTCTCCTCACTCCTTTCGCGGAATTTTCGCTTATCGAAATTTCTGGATAAAAAATCGAAAAGGAGACTACTTGGTCAAGGCGGACAGCGAGTGGTTCTGCGTTGACACGGAAAAAGGAAGACCGCAGAAAATCACGGAAGAGCTGGTGGCTCCTTTCGGAGAGCCGAAGGATGAATTGCATTTACCGCCGTTGCAACGAAAAATCAGTTTTCCTGAAGAATGGACAGAGGGAGAAGATTTTCTTGTACCGAGGGAATATTTGGATACCAACCACCACATGAACAATGCCCGTTATATTGCTCTTTCCGAGGAAATTCTTTATCAAGTCAGCGGAAAGCCCGCCTTTTCTTTTTCGGGGAAAGGAAGCGAAATAGAAGCGAATAAGCAATCGGAAGAAAGAAATGAAGGG
>CAUSIX010000100.1:0-5888 GCA_963531555.1 uncultured Oribacterium sp. | reverse complement strand
CGTTCTCGGAAGTGGCTGCGATTTTCCCGATTACACCTTCTTCTGTTATGCCTGAACATGTAGATGAGTGGGCAACAGAAGGAAGACAGAACGTTCTCGGGGAGACGGTTCAAGTAACGGAGATGCAGTCGGAGGCAGGTGCTGCGGGAGCTGTACACGGTGCATTGGCTGCAGGTGCTTTAACCACGACTTTTACTGCATCACAGGGTCTGCTCCTTATGATTCCGGATATCTATAAGATTGCCGGTGAACAGCTCCCCGGTGTGTTTGATGTTTCGGCAAGAGCTGTTGCAACACATGCACTTTCCATCTTCGGAGATCACTCCGATGTTATGGCTTGTCGTCAGACCGGTGCCGCACTTCTTTGCGAATCTTCCGTTCAGGAAGTTATGGACTTGACTCCGGTTGCCCATCTTGCAGCTTTGAAGGGAAAGATTCCTTTCATCAATTTCTTTGACGGATTCCGTACCTCTCATGAAATTCAGAAGATTGAGGAATGGGATTACGAAGACCTGAAAGATATGGTGGATTGGGAATATGTCGATGCTTTCCGTAAGAATGCATTGAATCCGAATCGCCCAGTAGAGCGCGGTTCCGCTCAGAATCCGGATATCTTCTTCCAGGCCAGAGAGGCTTCCAACCCCTATTATGATGCCCTTCCCGCTATTGTGCAGGAATATATGGATAAGGTAAACAAGAAGATCGGTACCAATTATTCCTTATTCAACTATTATGGTGCAGAGGATGCGGAGCACATTATTGTGGCTATGGGCTCTGTAAATGAGACTATTGAAGAGACCATTGATTATCTTTCCGAGAAGACCGGCGCAAAGCTTGGCTTAATTAAGGTAAGGCTCTATAGACCGTTTGCAACCGATGCTTTCTTAAAGGCAATTCCGAAGACGGTAAAGACTATTTCCGTATTGGATCGTACCAAGGAGCCGGGTTCTATCGGCGAGCCGTTATATCTTGATGTTGTTGCCGCTCTTTCCGGCAGTGAATTTAAGGATGTAACGATTCTTTCCGGACGTTACGGTTTAGGCTCCAAGGATACTACACCGGCTCAGATTGTTGCGGTGTATAACAATAAGGACAAGAAGAGATTTACTATCGGAATCAACGATGATGTAACACATCTCTCTCTTCACGAGGGACCTGCCATTGTGACGACACCTGCCGGAACGGTAAACTGTAAGTTCTGGGGACTGGGAGCTGACGGAACCGTTGGAGCAAACAAGAACTCCATTAAGATCATCGGTGATAATACGGATAAGTATGCACAGGCTTACTTTGACTATGACTCCAAGAAGTCCGGCGGTGTTACCATGTCTCACTTAAGATTTGGAGATAAGCCGATTAAGTCTACCTACCTCATTAAGAGAGCAAACTTCGTTGCCTGCCACAATCCCGCTTACATGACGAAGTTCAATATGGTACAGGAGCTTGTTGACGGCGGAACCTTCCTCCTTAACTGTACATGGTCCAAGGATGAAGTAGAAAAGCATATTCCCGGTCAGGTGAAGAAGTACATGGCTGAGCACAATATCAAGTTCTACATCATTAACGGTGTAAAGATTGGTATTGAGACCGGTATGGGCCCGACTCGTATTAACACGATTCTCCAGTCCGCATTCTTTACTTTAACCGGTATCATTCCGAAGGAGCAGGCTAACAAGCTCATGAAAGATGCCGCACAGAAGACTTACGGACGTAAGGGTGAAGATGTTGTTAAGAAGAACTGGGCAGCAATCGATGCCGGTGCCAATGCTTTCGAAGAAGTGGAAGTAAAGAAGGAATGGGCAAATTGTGCTGATGAAGGTCTTGAGTTTAAGACTAAGACAGCAGGAAGAGCCGATGCTCTCGATTTTGTAAACAACATTCAGAATCATGTTTCCGCACAGGAAGGAAATAATCTTCCGGTATCCGCTTTCACAAGTTATGTGGACGGTTCCACTCCTGTCGGTACGGCTGCTTATGAGAAGCGCGGTATTGCGGTAAATGTGCCGGTATGGAATCCGGATAACTGTATTCAGTGTAATTTCTGTTCCTATGTCTGCCCGCATGCGGCAATTCGTCCGTTTGCTTTCACAGAGGAAGAAGCGGAGAAGGCACCGAGCGGAAATCAGACTAAGCCAATGACCGCTATGGCAAACTATAAGTTCGGTATTAAAGTTTCCGTATTGGATTGCGTAGGCTGCGGTTCTTGTGCAAATGTTTGTCCGGGAATGAAGGGCGAGAAGGCACTGGTAATGTCTCCGAGAGAAGATCACGAGGATGCACAGAAATACTTCGATTATGCGGTAACGCTTCCGGAGAAGGAAGAAGTGATTGCAAAGTTCAAGGAGAATACGGTTAAAGGCTCTCAGTTTAAGAAACCGCTCTTTGAGTTCTCCGGTGCATGTCCGGGATGTGGTGAGACACCGTATGCAAAGCTCATCACACAGCTTTTCGGAGAGAGAATGTACATCAGTAATGCTACCGGATGTTCTTCTATCTGGGGTAACTCTTCTCCGTCCACACCGTATACGGTAAATGCTAAGGGACAGGGTCCTGCTTGGGACAACTCTCTCTTTGAGGACAATGCCGAGTTTGGATACGGTATGCTTCTTGCACAGAACGCTATCCGCGACAGATTAAAGAAACAGGTTGAAAAGCTTGTAGAAGATAATAAGGACAGCGCCGTTGTAGAAGCGGCAAAGGAATACTTGGATACTTTTGCAGTCGGTGCTACAAACGGTGCTGCTACAGAGAAGCTTCTTGCCGCTTTGGAAGGAAAGACCGATGAAGTATCTAAGGATCTTCTTAAGAATAAGGATTTCTTAGGAAAGAAGAGCCAGTGGATCTTCGGTGGAGACGGTTGGGCTTACGATATCGGATTCGGCGGACTGGATCATGTTCTTGCGTCCGGAAAAGATATCAATGTTATGGTATTCGATACCGAGGTTTACTCCAACACAGGCGGACAGTCTTCCAAGGCTACACCTACCGGTGCAGTAGCACAGTTCGCTGCCGGCGGTAAGGAGACCAAGAAGAAGGATCTTGCCGGAATCGCAATGTCCTACGGCTATGTTTATGTAGCACACATCGCGATGGGCGCAGATATGGCACAGACCGTTAAGGCAATTTCCGAGGCGGAGGCTTATCCGGGACCGTCCCTTATCATTGCTTACTCACCATGTATCAACCATGGTATCAAGAAGGGAATGGCAAAGGCACAAACCGAAGAGAAGCTTGCTGTTGAAGCCGGATATTGGAACAATTTCCGTTTCAATCCGCTTGGCGGAGACAAGAAGTTCAGCTTAGATTCCAGGGAGCCGAAGTTCGAGTCATATCAGGAATTCTTGCAGGGTGAGGTACGTTACCTTTCTCTTGCACTGAAGAATCCGGAGAGAGCAAAGGCTTTGGACGAGATGAACGAGAAGGAAGCTAGAGAGAGATACGAAAAGTTAAAGAGATGGGTTGATTTATACAACAACTAATTGCATTACTTTTTCGTGCCTATGGAGCTTTGTTTGTAAAGAGCTTTGCCGAGACCGGCGTAGCTTTCCGGGGATGCGCATTGAATTCAAAAAAAAGGAAGGGACTTTGTTCCCTTCTTTTTTTGCCTAGCGATTCTTTTAAGCATGTGACATTATTCTGAATTAATGGTAAAATGAATCGATTTCGAGTATGAAAAGGGAGGAATAGCGTGAGAAAAGCCATTGTCGCTGTTGTGGGGCGTCCTAATGTGGGAAAATCCACTCTATTTAATACTATAGCCGGAAGGCAGATTTCCATTGTAGAGGATACACCGGGGGTAACAAGAGATCGTATCTATGCCGAAGCGTCCTGGTTGAATTATCATTTTACCTTAGTCGATACCGGCGGGATTGAGCCTGTATCCGATGATATTCTGCTTCAGCAGATGCGCTCTCAGGCTGAGCTTGCGATTGAGACGGCAGACGTGATTATTTTTGTTACCGATGTTCGAAGCGGAGTTGTGGATGCGGACTATGAAGTGGCCAATATGCTTAGGAAGTCCAAGAAGCCGGTTGTACTCTGTGTGAATAAGGTAGACAGTGTAAAGAAATTCGGAAATGATATTTACGAATTCTATTCTCTTGCCTTGGGAGAACCCTTTGCCGTCTCGTCTGCAAATCATATGGGAATCGGAGATTTGCTGGAGGAAGTGGTGAAGTATTTTCCGAAGGAATCGGAAGATACGGAAGAGGATGATTGCTTAAAGATAGCACTAATCGGAAAACCGAATGTGGGAAAGAGTTCTCTAACCAATAAGCTCCTCGGGGAAAACCGTGTGATTGTTTCGGATATTGCCGGAACAACTCGTGATGCCATTGATACGGAAATAATCCATAACGGCGTACCCTATGTATTTATCGATACAGCGGGACTTCGCCGGAAGGGAAGAGTGACGGAAGACATTGAACGCTATTCCGTTATTCGTACCGTTTCCGCAGTGGATAGAGCCGACATATGCATTGTTTTACTGGATGCTACCGAGGGGATTACGGACGGAGATACCCGTATTGCCGGTATTGCGCATGAATCGGGGAAGGGTGTTATTTTGGCTGTCAATAAATGGGATCTTGTGGAAAAGGACGACAAGACCATGCAGGAGTTTACGAAGAAGCTTCGTGAAAAGTTTTCTTATATGGACTATGCGGAGATTCTCTTTATTTCCGCGGAAACCGGACAGCGCACACAGAAGATTTTTGAAATGGTGGACAGAATCCATGAAAATCAGGTTCTGCGCATAAAGACCGGTGTCTTAAATGAAATTATGGCTAGAGCGACTGCCATGAAGCAGCCGCCTTCCGATAAGGGGAAAAGACTCAAGCTCTTCTATATTACACAAGCTTCCGTTTCTCCGCCGACCTTTGTGATTTTTGTTAATGACAGAGAATTAATGCATTTCTCCTATACCCGTTATATTGAAAACCAGATTAGGGAGAACTTCGGCTTTAGAGGGACTCCTATACGCTTTATCATAAGAGAAAGAGGAGAAGAGAACTAGATGCCAATACACGAAATTCTGATTTGCCTTCTTGTGGGCTATGCTTTCGGGAATATCCCGAACGGCTATTTGTATGCCAAAGCGCATGGGATTGATATCTATAAGGAGGGATCCGGGAATCCCGGAACGACCAATGTCTTAAGGACTCTGGGAAAAAAGGCAGGAATCACCGTGCTTCTCATGGATATTGCGAAATGTATGTTGCCCATCTTCTTTATGGTACTTTACTTTAAGCCGGAGAATGAAGACATAAAAAGCCTGATTTTGATGACAACGGGAATAGGAGCGATTTTGGGGCATAATTTTCCCTGTATTCCCAAGGTAAAGGGAGGAAAAGGAGTGGCTTGTACAGGAGCTCTTTTGATTGCTCTATCCCCTCTTTATACTCTTTGTCTATTACTCTTTTTTATACTGGTTGTACTGATTACAGGCTATGTAAGCTTGGGATCAATGCTGGCTGTTACGGTTTTTTTTCTCTCTGTTGTATTTTTCGGAAAAACTTCTCTACTGTTCCCGTTTTCGGGAGCGGTTTATCTTCCCATGTGTGCTTTAAGTTTTCTTCTTATGGCAATGCTTATTTTTCAGCATAGAGGAAATATCAAGAGACTCTTAAGTGGAACGGAAAATCGTTTTGGGAAAAAGAAGAAAGAGACTGGAAAAGAAAAGGAGCTGTTATGAAAATCACTGTGCTTGGTGCAGGAAGCTGGGGAACCGCCCTATCCATGACACTTTGGAAAAATGGGCATTCGGTTTATTTGTGGACCCATGATGAAAAGGAAGCAAAGTATTTAAAAGAAAAAAGAAAATGTATGAATCTTCCTGAAGTGGTCATTCCGGAAGAGATTACCATTCTTACATCTTTAGAAGAAGCGGT
>CAUSIX010000099.1:0-5901 GCA_963531555.1 uncultured Oribacterium sp. | reverse complement strand
AAGGAAGACCAGCGGATTGACAGACCGAGACCGCACAGAATAGAGGATCCCTTACTTTGGATTTTAAAAGAAAATAAGGTCATTAAAGCTGCTAAATAAACTTTTTACGGAGGTTTTACTATGGCAAAGCACCAAATCATCTATACATCCTGTATGCGTGGAATTGACGGTGTAAATGATGGGCAACAGATTTACTCTTATGATGAAGGCTTTACGGAGGCAAAGTCGGATGAAGTAAGAAGTTTATTTCGATATCAGGAACCCTCGCTGGCCCCCGGAGTAATGATGACGGAGGAGCTTGCATTAGCGATGCCTTCTTCCTTTAGCTATAACTTTTTACCGAGCGGAAATGTTGCGGTGAGTTTAAATACTTATCTTGGAAGAGATTATATGGGAAGCGCGGGAAGGTTTGGCAATTTTTTAAGTCATTCTATCCTATGCAACTTTGATGATTTTAATATCTATCCTTGTGAATTGTATGGGGGAACCGTACTGCGAAGCAGAATGGAGTATGAAGAGGTAAACAATCCGAATACCCCTCCTTACTTGCCTGCACCGGAACTGATTAAAGGATATATTATAGATCCCGACTCCGTTGTCGAATTTTTGGGAATAGCCGATCATCTTGACTATTTTAAGAAAATGTTTGCCGCTTTACTCGCTTTTCCAATAGAAAAAAAGAGGCTTGTCATTCATGATGAGAAGGAAAATATTGCCAAGTGGATTGCGGCATTGCATTATTCCCTCCCCTTGGACATTGCTAAAAAGGTGAATTTCACCACCTACGAATATGACCCCGAGCTTTCTCCCGCTCGGATTTGCGGTGTCGTGGAAGAAGGAACGAAATATAACTGTGATGAGTATATTGCTTCGGAAAGGCAGTTTGTTTTCGACTTTATTCGGCAAAAATTCAGCCCTGTGGAAGCGAGTAATATTCTGATGGATTTTCTGGATACCAGTTTCAGCTTTTCTTATGACAGCTTGGTTGATTTTCATTCTTTCGTTTTGGAAGAGACGGAATATAGAGATTGTGATGAAAGATATTACGCCGCATACTATTTATATCATTTCCTTTCTGAAGGAATAGGGGATATTGCGAAAAATCAGTTTGAAGCCATTGTCGATTTTTCTGAAGACTTTGCCAAAGAGGAGACTAAGCGAAAACTGCTTGGGAAGATTTTGGAAGAAGTACGGACGATTAAGGACTTGGATCTTCCGTATGCCATGTATGTTCTTGGATTCCTGCTCCGTTCCTTTAACATTTTATCTATAGAAGAGCAAAATTCCGTTAAGGAACTTATCGTGGACAGATTGATTACCACGCTTTCCGATGAAGGGATTACAGAGACAGAATTTCTTCCGTTATATGAGAGAATCAACAGTCTTGCGCTTTCCATCAACTTGAGTTTACCTGCCATGCTTATGCTGAACGAGAACAAAGATAAGCTTTTAGCGGTTTTATCTCGGCATGCAGAGCTTTGGAAAGTCTACTTCGTTATCCAGATTATCAGTTCTTATGTAAAGGATATGCACTTATCTACCGATGAACTTTATCCGGACAGGGCGATAGGTGCCATATACCGAGGCCTTGTAGAAACCGCTTATCAAAGCGGGCGAAGAAACGGAGAGGAAATCGTGGAGAGAATTCTGGACGGGTTTAAGGAAGAGGTGCATTACTTTATCAATATGGCCTTGAACTTGGAAGGATTTTTACTGGATCTTCATCTCGGAGAAGAGGATAAAAATCATCTTTGGGCGTATTTTTCTAAAACCGTGTTCACCATGGATGAGATAGCACAGGAAGAAAGCAATAAGATACTGGCTGAATATGAAAGGTATACGGAGATGTATGCCTTATTTGAGAAAAAAATGGACAGCTTTTCAAGCTTTACTGAAGCCGGAAACTTTTTCCATTTTTATTGGGAACGCTGGTTTTCCAAAAATCGAGACTACGGTACTTCCTTTGCGGCTCTTGCGCTAAAGCACTACGAAGAAATCTATGAAAAAAAGATGGGCAGTTTACCGGATAAGGAACGTTTTCACTATGCAAAAGAAATCCTGAATATGGCCATAAAAATGGAAATCAGAGATTCTTATGTCAATCCGCTTTCCGATGCGGTGATAGAATACCTTCCTGCCGTGAATCCGAGTTCGGATGAAAAGGCTCTGCTTAATGAAGTATACAGATATAAACGTGAAGTATTGCATGAGCCGATTCAGGGAAAACTCTATCAATGCATAGTGGCGATTCGATTGAATCAAATCCGGAATCCTGATGAGATAAAGGAAGTATGTCAAAGCATACGGCGTGAAGTGGAAAAGAGAGGAAGACTTTCAGAATGCAAGCTGAAAGAGTATTATGAGCGGTCTTTTTATAGCTTTTCCGCTTTTCCCTTATTGAAAGAAGATTATGAGGAGATTTATCAGCTTTTTGATTTCTCTTCGACAGCCTTAAGTCTTTTTATGGAATACTGGTGTAAAAAGAGCTATAAGGAAAGTAAGGGAGAGAGAGAGTATACGGACTTCTCCGAGTTTTTAAGCTTTATGTTTTCGATAGGGCGTGAAGAAGATCAAGAGATGGTAGGGAAATACTTGTGCAGTCTCAGTAAACAGAAGCTGGAAGACTTGGATGAGGAAATGCTGCATACGCATTTTAACAGAGACAGAAAAGCTGCACATGCATGGGAACATGTGAGAGAGATTGCGGAAAAGACCAATCCTTTACTGCACAATATTTCAAAAATTGGCAATATTTTTAGGAAAAAGTAGATTGAGGTATAATCATGAGTCACTTTCAGGAAGGCGGAAAAGAAAAAATGGATGTCACGAAAGTGATGAACAGAGGGATGGAGTTGGCTGACCTTTTTGTCAATAAGAATTATTTGATTGATATTGACAAATGTGAGCCGATACCGCTCTCCGAGGAAGAAAAGACCTTTTCGGCACTCTCCTTTTTTCAGGTGGACAAGATTGTCTTTAATCAGAAGGAAAGTATCAATGATAAGCTGGTCAGTGTATACAGTGCTTTGTCCAACTTCGGCAGTTCCGTGCTGCTGATGATTGTCGGGGATGAGAGAGGTGTGGGATTTTTTCTCGGGACGAGAGACAGTAAGAGGCCGGATGTGGCAAAGTCGATTTTGAAAAAAAGTCTGCAAGGAAACTTTCCCGGGATTCATATTTTAGAAAAGGGAGCTTTCGAGATAGAAGAGCTTTTAAAGGGAAATATTCCGGAGGTCTATGCCCATAGGGCGATTACCTCCGTCTCGATTGTTCCAAGTATAAGAAATGAGAAGGATAAGAACGGCTTTGTTCAGGGAATCGAAAAGTTTATTGACACTATGGCAGGAGAAAAATATACCGCCATCTTTGTTTCTTCGCCTCTAAGCAAAGAGGATTTAGAGGATAAAAAACGCGGGTATGAGGAACTTTACTCTTCTTTGTCACAGTGTTCGCAACTGGTGCTGACCTATGGGGAAAACGAAAGTGATGCCGTTCAGGAAGGGATAAGCAAAGGCTTTTCCAAATCTATCAATGACGGAATCAGCGATACTACCGGGAAAAACGCAGGTACAAACAGAGGAAAAGGGCGCTCCCGAAGCCACGGCTTTAACTTCGGTTTACTTGGTACGGGAATCAATACAGGAGGCGGGGCGAACTTTTCCAAAGGGACATATGAAGGAACCTCGGAAAGTCATAGTGAGAATTATTCCGAAACAGAGTCTACGAGCAGTACGGAAACGAATAGCAAGACAAGAACTGTCGGTACATCCGCCAGTATCCAGTTGACGAGACACAACAAAACCGTGGAGGAATTACTGGAGAAAATTGATGAGCAACTGGACAGAATTAAAGACTGTGAAGCATACGGGCTTTGGGATAGCGCCTGTTATTTTATTGCGGAACGGGAGGAAGTCGCTATTGTGGCGGCGAACACCTATAAAGCATTGGTGGCGGGAGAAAAGACCGGCGTAGAAAATTCTTTTACTAACATTTGGGACAGCGAGTATGAACACCATGAAAAATCTCTGAAGATTATGGACTATTTACGCTATGGTTTACATCCCAAGTTCCTTTATGAAAGCGGTTTTTCGGAAGACGGGTACGAAAGTCAGCACGTTACGGTAGCTTCACTCGTGAGCGGACTGGAGCTTCCGATTCTTATGGGGCTACCGCAGAAATCCGTGAGCGGACTGACCGCGATTGAATCGGTGGAATTTGGAAGAAATGTTTTTCGAAAGGATGGCAGACTTCCCCGCCGTAAGGTTGATTTGGGGGCGGTCTACCATATGGGAGAGGTATTTCCGAACAACAGGGTAGAGTTAAATCTGGACAACCTGAGTTCGCATTGTTTTATTACAGGTTCTACCGGTTCCGGAAAGTCCAATACCTGCGCTAAACTTATTGATGAACTGGTGAAGCCGGAGAACAAGATCGGCTTTTTGGTGATAGAGCCGGCAAAAGGAGAGTACAAGCAGGATTTTGGCGGGATGAAGAATATTCATATTTTTACAACCAACCCGAAATACTATTCTATGCTTTGCTTAAGTCCCTTTGCCTTTGATGAAGAAATCCATGTCTTGGAGCATCTGGACCGATTAATTGAGATATTTAATGCCTGCTGGCCTTTGTATGCCGCGATGCCGGCAGTGTTAAAGGCCGCTTTCGAAAGAGCATATATACTGCACGGATGGGATCTGAACTATTCCCGGCATCGGGATTTGGGAAATGGAAAATTTCCCTGTTTTAAAGATATCGTAGAACTTCTTCCGGCTATTTTAGAGGAATCGGATTTTTCTAAAGAGATAAAAGGGAACTATATCGGTTCGCTGGTGACCAGGGTGGAGTCGCTGACGAACGGTCTTCTTGGGCAGATTTTTAACAGTGCTTCCGTTTCCGATGAACTTCTCTTTAATGAAAATACCATTGTTGACCTAAGTCGAATCGGTTCGATGGAAACAAAGGCTCTTATTATGGGAATCTTAGTCTTAAAGTTATCCGAGTTTCGACAGGCAAGAACAAAGGGCAATAATCTTCCTTTGCGCCATGTGACTATATTGGAAGAAGCTCA
The DNA here is from genome assembly GCA_963531555.1 of uncultured Oribacterium sp. Lineage (GTDB taxonomy): Bacteria > Bacillota > Clostridia > Lachnospirales > Lachnospiraceae > Oribacterium. Next base: position 833 of record CAUSIX010000099.1, on the reverse strand, counting down.
CAATCTCTTGAAGAGGACTTCTACGGAACAAGGACAGGAGTCGGCCAATCTGCAGGGAAAGTCCGTGGAGATGATCAGCAATTCCATTGCGGAGATGCGAACTTACGGAGAAGGATTTGTCATTATTGATCAATCCCCTTCCGCGGTGGATATTTCCGCAATCAAGAACACAAATACCAAAATCGTGATGAGGGTACCAGAAGAAGCGGACTGTGAGGCAATAGGGCGTTCCATCGGACTTAAAGAGGAACAGATTACGGAATTAAGTAAGTTGGATAAGGGAGTTGCGGTCGTATTTCAAAACGGCTGGCTGGAGCCGGTACTTACCAAGATTGACAAGGCAAGCGGTGATTTCAAGGAATATTCTTTCCGTGAAAATGATTTGGAAGCAGAGAAGGATTTACGTTATAGAATCCTTGAAGAACTGATTCATGAATCCGAGGAGAAAAAATATAATTTATCTTGGCTCAGGGAATGTGTGTATGAATTGAAACTGAATAAAAGCGTTCACACAAAACTGGAAAAGATGGTTACGGCGTTCTATGAAGAATGGAAAAGGGGCAGTGAGAGAAATTTGCTTTCTGAACTCATTTTCCAAATCCTGAATTGTGGAGATCTGCTGAGAATGTTCGAATCGGAGCTGCCGGAAGGAATCACGGAAATGGCACGGCTTAGTAAGGCTATCATAGCAAAATCCCGGATTTGGGCGGAAAAAGTGTATAAGGGCTTAGATCAATATGCAAAATTTTTGGATAGTTCCGTAAAGGATCAGGTTTTTAAGAACATTATCCTGTATCAGATAGAGCTTGGGAAACATGCTGAGCAATACAAGG
>CAUSIX010000098.1:0-5910 GCA_963531555.1 uncultured Oribacterium sp. | reverse complement strand
GAAAATGAAGAAAACCGCGACTATATTCTGTCTCATTTTCCTTATCAACTTAAAAAAGAGAAGAAATTTTTTCCGGGAGAACCGGGAGACGGGTTTTACTACGCCTGTTTTATAAGAAAATAAGGGAATGCCGAGTTGAAAAAAGATAGGCACAGTAGAACATGGGAGCCGAATAGGAATAAGAGCACTAAGCATAAGGGAGTGCGGAGAAGAAGCATGCAAAACTTAAGGGATTTAGAAGAAAAAGAAATAGAGTCATGGGTTTTAGCGAAGCATTTTCCAAGGTACAGAGCGGAGCAAATCTATCGATGGGTACAGGAGAAGGATGCAGAGGATTATCAAAGCATGGCTAATCTCCCTGCAGAGCTTAGAAAGAGTTTAAGTGAAGAGTTCAGTATAGCGTTTCCCAAGCTGTACCGGCGTTATACCTCGAAGCTTGATGAAACGGAAAAATTTCTTTTTGAACTTAGTGACGGTCATCGTATCGAGTCCGTTTTCATGGCTTATCACCATGGCAACACGGCTTGTATCTCCACGCAGGTGGGGTGTAAAATGGGCTGTGCGTTCTGTGCTTCCACCCTTTCCGGTCTGGCGAGAAACTGCAGTTCCGGAGAAATGGTCGGCCAGATTGCAGCAATCGAAAAGTATACGGGGAAAAAGATTTCCAATGTAGTTCTCATGGGTTCCGGGGAGCCTCTCGATAATTATGATGAGGTGCTTCGTTTTATCCGCATTATCAGTGGGAAAATAGGGAGAAATCTTTCTCAAAGAAATATTACTTTGTCGACCTGCGGAATCGTTCCGAGAATTTTTGAACTCGCCGAGGAAAAGCTCGGCATCACTTTGGCATTAAGTCTTCATGCTCCGACAGATGAAAAACGAAAAAAAATCATGCCAATTGCCAATCGCTACAGTCTTGAAAAAGTCATGGAGGCGGTTCGATACTATTTTCAAAAGACGGGAAGAAGAGTAAGCTTTGAATATGCTTTGGTACTCGGAGTAAATGACGGAAAGGAAGATAGGGAAGAGCTCTTAAGACTTCTTAAGAAGAGGGGAGAGCATTTTCCGACTCATGTGAATCTCATTCCGGTAAATCCCATTAAGGAGAGAAACTTTACCGCTCCGGACAGAAAGAGGATTCTCTCTTTTCAGGAGGGCTTAGAAAAAAAGGGAATCAGTTGTACGATAAGAAGAGAAATGGGAGCAGATATTTCCGGTGCTTGCGGACAATTAAGGCGCGATGCGGAATTGGAAGAAAGGAAGGAATGATGCAATTCTTTGCGAAAACCGATCAGGGTAAAATGCGAAAAATGAATCAGGATTTTATCTTTGCCACAGAGGATAAGCTGGGAATTTTTCCGAACCTTTTTTTACTGGCGGACGGAATGGGAGGGCATAAAGCGGGAGACTACGCTTCCCGTTATCTGGTAGAAGGCCTGACCTCTTATCTGCAAAAAACTTCGGGCAGCAGTCCGATTCATTGCTTAGAGGAAAATATAAAAAAGATCAATGCGGAGCTGTTCTCCCTTTCCGAGAACAATATCCAACTCCACGGGATGGGGAGCACTCTGGTTACCGCTTTTGTAGAGGACAAGGTTCTCTTCCTGTCCAATGTAGGAGACAGCAGGGCATACCTCTTTCGGAAAAACAGACTGAAGCAACTGACGAAGGACCACAGCTATGTGGAAGAAAAAATACGGATGGGAGAGATGATTCGCGGGTCAAAGGATTACTTAAGCCACAGGAACTATATCACCCGTGCAGTGGGAGTGGAAAAAAATCTTTTAGTGGATTTCTTTGAGACGGATTTGGAAGAGGGCGATCTTTTTTTCCTCTGTTCGGACGGATTAAGCAATATGGTGGATAATGAAAGCATTGTTGAAATTCTGAAAGACGAGTCGAATGTAGAGGAAAAAGGACAGGCACTCATTGATTTAGCCAATATTAACGGCGGAAAAGACAATATCGCTTTGATTTTGGTTAATCCCTTTGGAAAGGAGTAGGGAAGATGAAAATAGAAAAAGGTACCCTGCTTCAGGACAGATATCAGATAGAAAGCCTGATCGGCGAGGGCGGTATGAGCTATGTTTATAAAGCAAAAGACAGCAAACTCGGCCGTATTGTCGCGCTTAAGGTTTTGAAGGAAGAATATGCGGAGAAGGAAGATTTTGTCAGTAAGTTTCAAAATGAAGCAAGAGCTGCGGCAAAGTTAAATCATCCGAATATTGTCTCCACCTTTGATACGGTGGATGAAGGAAAACTGCATTTTATTGTAATGGAGCTGGTAGAAGGAATTACTTTAAAAGAGTTTATTCATAGAAAGAGCTCTTTAAATGAAAGAGAAGCCATAGGAATTGCTCTTCAATTGATTGACGGGATAGATACCGCGCACAAAATGGGGATAGTGCATCGCGATATCAAACCGCAGAATATCATAGTCAGTACGGAAGGGGTGGTGAAGATTGCCGACTTCGGTATAGCCGGAGCCGCGATTCAGGAAAGCGGAAATGCTTCGGTTATGGGCTCTGTACACTATATTTCTCCCGAACAGGCTCGCTCCGGAGTCAGTGACGAAAGATCCGATATCTATTCCTTCTCTTGTACTTTATATGAGATGTTGACCGGAAAACCGCCCTATGAAGGGGAAGATTCCATGGCGGTGGTATTTTCCCATTTGGAGGATCCGATTCCGCGAGTGCGAGACAGTGTAAAGGATGTATCCAAAGCCTTGGACTATATCGTATGGAGAGGAATGCAGAAAAAGGCCTCTCTTCGATACCAGAACATTGCAGATATGGGAGAGGATTTACAACTTGCCTTGGAGGATCCGGATGGAAGCTTTATTTCCGAACAGGAAGAAGAGGGGAGAAAGAGCAACCTTGGCAGAATGCAAATGGACCGAGGAATCAGTACTTTATACAAGGTACTCGCGGTTATTTCCGTTGTCTTAATTGTGGCCGTTTTTCTCTTTCTCGGCTATAAAATTGTGGGTGTTCTTCATTCGGTACAAAACTTTTCTGAGGAAACGGAAACGGTAAAGGAAAACAATGAGGAAACCACACAACCTGCTATTACCATTTCCGCTTTGGACAGTGTGCTTCCGGAAATCATAGGAAAGACAATACCGGAGGCGGAGAGGATGCTTTCCAATTACGGGATTCAACTGTATGCAGAGAAGGAAGAATTTTCGGAGAAGTATGAGGAAGGACAGATTATTTCCTACCCAAGCGGAAAATACAGCAGTGATAGCCGCATTTATGTCACGGTTTCCAAGGGAAGCAAGGACCTTACTTTCTATGATCCGAAAAATCCTGCAGATCTTTCGGCACTGCAAAAGATGCGCCTTTCGGATTTGGAAGCAAAGCTGAAGGACAGGGGAATTTCCTACAGTATCAAAGAAGAGCCTTCCGAAACCGTGGAAAGCGGATATATCATCAGGACCAATAAAGCCGACACGAAGGAAGCGGGAAATTTGGAAATCACGGTGAGCAGCGGAACGAATACCAAGGTCGTTCTTATGCCGAACCTGCTTGGACTTACAGAGGATGAGGCAGTGGAATATTTACAATCGGAAGGCTTGGTAGCGGGAACGGTGAACTACATTTCCAGTGCTACGGTGGAAAAAGGCTATGTTATAAGTCAGAGTATCGCAAGCGATACGTATGTGGAGGAAGGACAAGTTATCTCCTTTACGGTAAGTAACGGTCCAAGTACAAAGCAGGGTACAGCGGAAAAGTCCTGGGTGTCCAGCATTAATCAAAGTGTAAGCATAGGAAGCGGTGGACCCGGAGTGCAGGGAACCGTACTGGTCGTGGTTTATCTTAGGCAGGATATTAACGGAGAGACTCGCTATACAACCATTCAATCCGCCCGTTCCTATGCGCTGGGAAGTGAAATGCAATTAAGTCTTAATCGCATTGTAGGGGCAAACGGAATTTCTAAAGGAACCATAGAAGTGGTTGATGCGGAAAATGACCATGTGCTTGCCTCCTATGACTTGGACTTCCATGCGGAGGGCTAGTATGACGGGAAAGATCATAAAGGGGGTAGGCGGTTTTTACTATGTTCATTCGAAGACGGGAGTCTATGAGTGTCATGCCAAGGGGATCTTTCGAAATAAAAAGGAAAAGCCTCTGGTCGGGGATATGGTAGAATTCGAAGAGGTTTTGGACAGTGAAAAAGAATGTACCGGACATATTACAAGACTTTTGGAAAGAAAGAATTCCCTCATTCGCCCTCCGGTCAGTAATATCGATCAGGCGGTACTGGTTTTTTCCGTAAAAAGTCCCGATCCCTCCTTTCCATTGATAGATCGTTTTCTTTTGCATTTGGAAGTGAGGGAGATTCCCTGTCTCCTCTTTTTTAACAAAAAAGATCTCCTTCAGGAGGATGAATCTTGTTTTATGGAGAGGGTAAAAGAGAATTATAAAAAAGCGGGGATTCCGATTTACTTCTTCCAAGGCAATACGGAACGGGACAGAGAAGAGATATTTTCCCTCTTAAAGGGGAAAACAACGGTTTTTTCCGGACCGTCGGGGGTGGGAAAATCGACAATGATTAATCTTCTGCTTGGAGAGAAGAAGATGGAAACGGGAGAACTTTCAGAGAAGATTTCCAGGGGGAAAAATACGACAAGACATGCCGAGTTTTTTGCATTAGCTGAAGACAGCTATGTTTTGGATACGCCGGGGTTTACCTCGCTTTTTCCACCGGAAATCAGTCCGGAAAATCTCCGCTATTTTTATCCGGAGTTTGAGGAGTATAGAAAAAGCTGCCATTATAACAGCTGTGTCCATATCGGAGAGAAAGTGGCGGATTGTGCGGTGAAACGTGCAGTGGCAAGAGGAGAACTTTCGTCTCTTCGCTATGAAAACTATAAAAAGCTGTATCAGGAGCTTTTGGAGGAAGAGAAATGAAGAACAGACTCTCTCCGTCTATATTGGCGGCGGATTTTGGTGCGTTAAAAGAGGATATGCTTCTTGCGGAAGAAGCGGGAGCCGAGAGCTTCCATTTTGATATTATGGATGGGCATTTTGTGCCTAACATCTCCTATGGGGCCGATTTGGTTTCCGGCTTAAGAAAGAATTCCCAAGCCTTTTTTGATGTGCATCTTATGGTAGATAATCCGGATTTTTATTTTCCGATATTTAAAAAGGCGGGCGCTGACAGAATCAGCTTTCATGTAGAGGCTACAGCCCATGTTGATCGCGCATTGCAGGCAATTAAAGAGCTGGGAATGGAAGCGGGACTGGTACTTAATCCGGCAACTCCTCTTTTTTACCTGGAGGAAATTCTTCCCTCCTGTTCCTATGTACTTCTTATGAGTGTAAATCCCGGTTTCGGAGGACAGAAATTTATTCCTTACACTTTGGATAAAGTAGAACGTTTAAGGAAGATGGCGGAGGAAAGAGGAGTGGATTTGGAAATAGGGATAGATGGCGGCGTGTCCGTTGGCAATATTCAGGAAATTGTGGAAAAGGGAGCCAATTTTATTGTAGCGGGCTCTTCCATATTTTCAAAAAAGGATGAGATTAAGGAAAGGGTTCAGGCGTTTCATCGCTTTATCAAGGACAATTGATTTTTTCAAAACAAGACTCTATCTTGAAAAAGCGTTTACATAAGTTTATATTTATGAGAAATGGCGAGTACAGCATTTAACGTGCAGGCTGTTCGTTAAAGGAAAGAAGGAGGGCGGTATGCTGGATATTAAATTTTTACGAGAAAATCCCGAACTTGTGAAGGAGAACATCAAGAAGAAGTTTCAAGATGAGAAATTGAGTTTGGTGGATGAAGTCATCAGTTTGGATGTGGAAGCCAGAAAAGTACAGATGGAGGCGGATGAGCTGAGAAGTAAGAAGAATCAGGTTTCCAAGCAGATTGGCGCCCTCATGGCAAAGGGAGAAAAGGAAG
>CAUSIX010000097.1:0-6002 GCA_963531555.1 uncultured Oribacterium sp. | reverse complement strand
TCCATTTTCAAAAATCTCTCCGGTATTTTACAGGCCAGATGAAGCCGGAGTTTTTCCTCTTGGGGGATAATAAACAGGGAGAGTTGGCTCGTTATATTAATGTGGAAACTTTGCAGTCCGTATGCAATTACGGTCTTTATCGTGCTATTGTGAAAGCTTTTAATGAGAAGAATTTTTATGAACTTGTTTCAGGGCTTGGAAAGAATCCGGAGCTTCTCCTGCAAAGCAACACTTTTTTGGAAAATCCCAGAACCGATAGAATTGCGACAGTCCTGAAAGATCGAAGGAATCTCTATGCTGCCTATACCGCACTCTTTGCTCTTCCCGGCAGAATTGCTCTGTACTACGGAGCGGAGTACGGCTTATCGGGTACGAAGGAGGAGGACGAGGAGGCACTTCTTTCCCCCAGTTTTACGAAGGCGGAGTATACGCCGGATGCTTTTACCAGTTATATTGCCAAACTTGCGGAGATCCACGGGAAGAATTCGGAATTGCAGAATGGCGGGTATAAGGAGATTTATCTGGATCATCGTCTTTATGCCTTCCTTCGAACGGATGAAAACAGTGGTGTTCTTACGGTACTGAACAATGATTCCATGGATCAATTCATCCATCTTCATATTCCGTTTCGAGCAAGACTGGCTTTTGACCTGGTGAATCAGGATGAGGTGGAGATCGGGGATGACGGAAGGCTCAGAGTCTTCTGTCCGGCTCATAGCGGAAGACTGATAAAAGTAAAATAAAACATATCCCAAACGAGTATTACTCGCGAAGAGCATGGGATCTCGTTTGGAAAGAATATAGCGGGAACAGGCTAAATGACTTTTCGTGCCCGCAGGGATGCGATATACTGGAGAGAACACGAAGGCCTTGGGCAAAGGGGGCAATTATGGACAGATTTTTTTCGGAACTGGATCGTTATCTTTTCGGAGTGGGAAGACATTATCAGATTTATGAGAAAATGGGTGCACATCCCTGTACTTTTGAGGGAAAAGAAGGTGTGCATTTTGCTGTCTGGGCACCTCATGCCAAGGCTGTTTCCTTAGTATCCGACAGAAATGGCTGGAATCCGGAGGCAAATCCCATGATTCGTGTGGAAGATTCCGGTATTTTTGAATGTTTTGTTCCCGATATGGGGGAAAATGAATTATATAAGTATGCGATTCTGACACAGAAGGATGAGTGGATTTATAAGGCGGATCCCTATGGGTTTTTTAGTGAATTCCGTCCGGGTACAGCCTCCGTTACGACGGATTTGGCGAATTTTTCCTGGAATGACAAGGCTTGGATGGAAGCGCGTAAAAAGAAAAACATGGATGAAAGTCCCATGATGATCTATGAAGTGCATCTCGGTTCTTGGAAGAGAGAGGGAAATCCGGAGAGAAACGGTTTTATCAGTTATCAGAAAGCCGGGAGAGATCTTGCAGAATACTGCAACTATATGGGGTACACGCATGTGGAGTTAATGGGTATCGCAGAGCACCCCTTTGACGGCTCTTGGGGCTATCAGGTGACGGGCTATTATGCGCCGACCTCCCGCCACGGCAGTCCGAAGGACTTTATGGAAATGGTGGACATTCTGCATGAGGCCGGCATCGGTGTCATTCTCGATTGGGTACCGGCACATTTTCCAAAGGATGCGCATGGTCTTGCCGATTTCGACGGAGAGGCCTGCTATGAGCACCCGGATTCCCGACTGGGAGAGCATCCCGACTGGGGAACGAAGATCTTTAACTACGGAAAAACCGAGGTGGAGAACTTCCTGATTGCCAATGCTCTTTACTGGTATGAAATCTATCATATTGACGGCCTTCGAGTGGATGCGGTGGCGTCCATGCTTTACCTCGATTACGGAAGACGTGACGGAGAGTGGCTTCCGAATCGTTTTGGCGGAAACGGAAATTTGGAAGCGATTGAGTTTTTCAAGCATTTGAATTCTATTATTCGGAAAAGAGAAGACGGCAGTATCATCATTGCGGAAGAATCTACGGCTTGGCCGAATATCACGAAATCGCCGGAAGAAGGAGGCCTCGGCTTCCATTTTAAGTGGAATATGGGATGGATGCATGACTTTCTCGCTTATATGAAGGAGAATCCGCTTTATCGTTCGTACCACCACAATCAAATGACCTTCGGTATGAGCTATGCGTATTCGGAGAAGTTTATCCTTGTACTTTCCCATGATGAGGTAGTACATCTGAAGCGTTCCATGATTGAAAAGATGCCGGGAATAGAGGAGGAGAGATTCCAAAACCTAAAGGCAGGCTATTTCTTTATGCTGGGGCACGCCGGAAAGAAACTTCTTTTCATGGGACAGGATTTCGGACAGTACAGCGAATGGAGCGAGGCACGCTCTATAGACTGGTATCTTTTGGAAGAGAAGGAAAATCGTTCTCTTCACAATTTCATGCGAGATTTGCTTCACCTTTATCGGGAATATCCCGCTTTTTATGAGGCCGATTATGAGTATGAGGGCTTTTCCTGGGTTAATGCGGATGATAGTTCCCGCTCCATTTACAGTTTTATTCGAAACAGAAAGAATCACCTTGCTTTTGGAAAGCCCGGGGAAAAGCCGGCAGGGAAAAATAATGCACTGAAAGAAATGGAGATAGGAGAAAGCTCGGAAAGTAAAGGAACAGATAGCAAAGGACTCAATAGAAAAGGGCATGAAGAAAGTCTTCTTTTCGTTGTGAATATGACTCCTGTTGAAAGAGCAGATTACTGGGTTGGTATTCCCAAGACGAAAAAAGCAAAGCTACTTTTTACGGAAGAGGGAATGGTCACGAAAGAAAAATATTTTCCTGTTTTAAAGGGGGAGTGTGACGGCAGAGATTATCATATTGCTTACCCCTTAAAAGGCTACGGGATTGCTTTATTTTCCTTTATCGAAGAAGAGGAGGATAGGGTGGCGAATGCGAAGCCCTGCCCGAATAAAAAATCCGAGCTGAAGAAGGGAGAAAATGAAAAAAAGGAGAAAAAGGGGCAGGGGGAGTTGGTGGCAAAAAAGCATAGGACCGCATAAGAAAAGTACGGAGAAGGAAAAATTCTTTCGCTCTGCACTTCCGGTTTTTGCTATATTCTTTGCCTTTTCGCTTTTGATTTTTCTTTATCGAAAGCAGAATGTATACCGCTGGCATTTTCCGAAAACTGTTCTCCAGCATAGAGAAATGCTGGAGAAGGTTGCGAAGGAAAAAGGCTTGAGCGCCGACCTCGAGGTTCTGTATGCCATTATGAACGTAGAGTCAGGAGGAAGGCTTAAGGACGTTATGCAGTCCAGCGAGTCCATGGGACTTCCCGTGAATACCTTGGGTACGGAGGATTCTATTGAGCAGGGACTGAGCTATTATAAGGAGTTAAAAGAGAAGACGCGGGAGCTTTCTTTGGATGATAAGTCGCTTTGGCAAGCCTATAACTACGGAATCGGCTTTCTCTACTACGTGAAGAAGCATGGCGGACAGTATCAGGATAGCCTCGCGGAGAACTTTGCCATGGAGAAGTCCGGCGGTAAGCTTGTAGCCTATAAAAATAAGCTTGCCACTAAGGAAAACGGCGGTTACCGTTACCAATACGGCAATATGTTCTACGCAAGACTCATAGAAGAAAACATTCTGCGAAACAGGGAGAAAAATAAAATGGAATTCAGTATCGTAAACAAGATTCTTATGACGGCGAGCGGAGTTCTCTTTTTATATATCATGTTGCTTGAGACTTTTATGACGGACAGCGAGAGCACGGCTCGTGTGTTCAAAATGACGGTCAGAGATTTAAGGGGGAAGAACCTGAATACCCTCTTGAAAAATCAGGGAATCTATAACGGTTTATTGGGAATTGGCCTTCTGTACGGGACGTACAGGCCGGGCGGGAACATCGAGCTTTCCGTGGTAGTTTTAAGTATGATGTTCCTTGTAGCGGTCTACGGAGGGTTCAGTTCGGATAAAAGTATTCTCTTAAAACAGGGGGGACTCCCTTTTTTAAGCCTTCTGAGTCTGTTTTTGCGGTGGTGAATTCCTGCATAGAGAAAGGGAAAATTCCAAGATACCAAAATAGAGGCTTGAAGTGCAGTATTTTTATTTTTAACAAGAGGTGCAGGCAAAGCCTGAGATATCTTGTTCTTAACGAGTATCTCTCGCAGGACGTGCGATATCTCGTTGGGAACCGTTAAAGAAGTAGAAGCGGAGAAGGAAAATAGGGTGGAAAGAGGAATAGGGTTTAAAAAGAATGACCTCGTTGTTTTAGAAATTACAGACTTAACGGAAGAAGGCCAGGGCGTCGGAAAGTGCGACGGCTTGGTTTTTTTCGTGAAGGGTACTGTGATGGGTGACGTGGTAGAGGCCAGGATTTTAAAGGTGAAAAAGAACTATGCCTATGCCAAGGTAGAGAAACTTCTGGAAGCATCGCCTTATCGCATTACGCCCCTCTGCCCTGTTGCGGGAAAATGCGGTGGTTGCCAGCTGCAACATTTATCCTATGAAAAGGAGCTCGCATGGAAAGAGGATAGAATCGCCCAAAGCCTCATTCGGATTGCAGGAATTCCGGAAGAGGAAGTGCGTAAGAGAGGAGAGGGAATCCTCGGGGGAAAGACCGAGCGATATCGGAATAAGGCACAGTATCCGGTGCAGAACGGGAAAGAATTGCATGTTGAAACAGAGCAGATAGGAGAAAATTCTGCTCTTGATAGGAAAGAGAAAACGGCAAAAAATTGCATTGTGGACGGGAAAAGAGAAGGAAATATAAATTCCATGTCCGTAGTGAGAAAAGAGCTTTCGGGCTTAAAGATGGGCTTTTACGGCTTTCACAGTCACCACATTATCGAAGCCGAGGACTGCCTGATTAACAGTGCAGAAAATCCTTTGATTTTAAACTGTATCAAGGACTGGGCGAGAGAATACAAGATTTCCGGCTATGAGGAAGAAACAGGAAAAGGTTTGCTTCGCCACATTTTCCTAAGAAAGGGATTTTCTACCGGAGAAATCCTGCTTTGCCTGGTGCTAAACGGAAAGAGCCTGCCCCATGGAAAAGAGCTGTGGGAGAAGTTACAGAGGCTTCCGCTCCGTGCTGAGGCAGGTGGTTTACAGAGAGGCGCGGAGGTTTCCTGTAGAATGGATGCAGAAAGTGAAGCGGATGGACGATGTGGAGTGCATACAGAGAGAGAAGCGGATATACATTGTGGAGTGGACACAGAAAGTGAAGCAGATATACATTGTGGAATGGACGCGCAAAGCGAAGCGGATGTGTATTGCGGGAAAAATAGAAAGGTTCCGGGAAAAATTGTCGGCCTTTCTATGAATATTAACGAAGGTAGGGGCAATGCCATTTTAGGGAGAGAAACCCTTTGCCTTTACGGGAAAGACAGTATAGAGGATAAAATCGGGGAGCTCAGCTTCTCTATTTCCGTACCTTCATTTTATCAGGTAAATCCTGTCCAGACCGAGAAAATCTATGGGAAAGCTCTTGAATATGCAGCCCTTACAGGAGAAGAAACGGTTTGGGACTGCTACTGCGGAATCGGCACCATTTCCTTATTTCTTGCCCAAAAGGCTAAGCAGGTTTACGGACTGGAAATCGTTCCGGAAGCCATTGAAAATGCCAAGAAGAATGCGGAAAAGAACGGTCTCCACAATACAGAATTCTATGTGGGTGCGGCAGAGGAAGTCCTTCCCAAGTGGGTGGAGGAACAGAAGAGAGAGGGCAAGGACGTGGGAAATCTGGTAGATGTGGTCTCCTTAGATCCCCCCAGAAAAGGATGTGACGAAGCTTGCCTTTCCGCGGTCTTAGAACTCAGCCCCAAGAGAATTGTCTATGTGAGCTGTGACCCGGGAAGCCTGGCTAGAGATATGAAGTACCTAAGAGAAGGCGGATATACGCTCGAGAAATGGGTGGGCGTTGATAATTTCCCGAGGACAGGGCATGTGGAGACGGTAGCATTACTACAAAAAGAGGAATCGTAAAAATCCTCCATTTTAGGCAGTTTTACAAGCATTTCGTCTTCGTAGAAGATTCTG
>CAUSIX010000096.1:0-6039 GCA_963531555.1 uncultured Oribacterium sp. | reverse complement strand
CAATGCCTTCTACCACAATGTAAAGATTCTTGGGGAAGAAGATAAGGAAAAGCAGAAGAACTACATTGCTCACCTTGCACTGACTTGGAGAATCCTGACCGATGCGATCCATGTACTCGGATTCTCAGCTCCGGAGAAGATGTAAGATGAAGTATTTTGTTATGAGTGATCTTCACGGCTCGGCTTACTATACAAGAAAACTTTTGGATATTTACAAGGGGGGAGAGTATGAAAAGCTTCTCCTCCTTGGGGATCTCCTTTATCACGGTCCGCGAAATGATTTACCGAAGGACTATGCACCGAAGGAAGTTCTTGCAATGCTGAATCCTCTTAAGGATGAAATCCTTGCAGTACGAGGAAACTGTGATGCGGAAGTGGATCAAATGGTACTGGACTTTCCCATTATGGCAGATTATGCACTTCTTGACTTGGGAGGAAGAAGCATTTTCTTAAGTCACGGACATGTGTATAATCATGAAAGCTTTCCTCTTAGAAAGAATGGTGATGTCTTTTTGCAGGGACATACCCACCTTCCTGTTGCGGAGAAGAAAGAGCGGGACGGAAAGGTTTATTTTCACTTAAATCCGGGATCAGCGAGTCTCCCGAAGGAAGGAAATCCGAACAGCTACGGGATTCTTACGGAAGAGGGATTCACGATTTATACCCTAGACGGGGAAGTGCTGAAGATGGTGGAGTTTTGATAAGGAAAAGTAAGTCAAGTATGCCATGCTTTATAAATGACGACACTTGGAATAAGCGTGGGCGGTTTCGTGGGCGGCTTGCCCCGAAAATGCACTACTTTTATGCGAAACACAGCTTCATGAAAATCTCTTAAAAATGAATAAATAAATAGAAAAACAGCAGATTTTAGGTCGAAATTGACTGAAATCTGCTGTTTTTAATCGTGGACCTGATGGGAGTCGAACCCATGTCCGAAAACGAATTCCCTTTCCTTCTACTATCATAGTACACTTCAGGATTCCCCACTCATAAAAGCTGTGCACCTCTTTTATGAGCCGGTATCCTCTACATACGCCCGAGCATGGGAGGAACCATACACGTCGTTTCCCACATAGATGAGGTCAGGTTCTTCTCCTGTGAGTGAGAGAAGGCTGGCCAGCAGCGCTTAGGCTGCTAATGCGTAACTATTATCGTTAGCGTTTAATTTTAGGTTTGAAGTTTAACGCGACTTCTTTCGGATAGCTTCTAAAGCTGCATCATCCCCGTCGAAACCGGTACAAGCCCATATACAGCTTTCATTTTACGGGAAAATGCGGAATTTGTAAAGAATCCTATTTCTTGCGATTATCTTACACCTATTTCTTGCGATTATCTTGCAAAATCATATCACAATAGAGTCAAAGAAGATTTATATTATTTTTGAGAGAAAAAAATATAACAGGGAAAAATTTTTTGTAGAAATTTTCCATTTTATTTTTGGACTTATTAAATGTATTGCCATTATAGCTGAATTTACAATTTCGTCCCCGATTTTCCGTTATAGGTGCTAGAATAAGATTGTTAATTAAATAACCATAGCTTTCTGACTATTTATACTTCCTTTGTTGTAGACATTTTCCTCCATAAGACGAATTCGAGAACCGGAGAGGTGTAGAGGAGGTAGAAGGAAATTGTTTTTTCCTAAAAAGATGAATTCGAGAGTTATGGAATACAGTTCCCCTGTAAGGGAAAGGAGTAGAAAGATGAAAAAACTTAGAGAAATGAGAAATCCGTTGAAATATGTTCAGGGAAGAGATGCACTGCTATCTTTCTGTAAGGAAACAGGATATATGGGGAAGAAATACCTTTTTGTCTGCTCCCATAGTGCCTATGAAGCTTGTCATAACAAATTGGAAAAAAGCTTTGAAGGAACGGATAAAACTCGTTACTATGAGATTTTCGGCGGCATTTCCAGTGAGTCCGAGATTGCCAGAATGCGGAAAATCGTACAGGAAAACAACATTGATACCGTTGTCGGAGTAGGGGGCGGTTCTGCTGTAGATACGGCGAAAGCAACGGCATTTTATGAGAAAAAGCATATCGTGATTATTCCTACTGTAGTGGCTACGGATGCTCCCTGTACCGGTCTTTCCGTAATCTACCACGACGACGGATCTTTCAAAGAATATCTTTTCTATCCGACGAATCCGGACTGTGTTTTGGTAGACAGCACCGTAATTGCCCATGCCCCGGTTCGTTTCTTAATTGCCGGAATGGGAGATGCCCTCGGAACTTATTTTGAGGGAAGAGCTTCTCTTCGTACCGAGTCTCCCAGCTTGGAAAATGCCGGTATTCCCGGTGCCGGAATGGTACTGGCGAAGTATTGCTATGAGAATCTGAAGAAGTTCGGAGAAGCTGCCATTGTAGCCTGTGAAAATCATGTGGTTACCAAGTCTTTGGAAAATATTATTGAAGCTTGTGTTTATCTCTCCGGCGTGGGTGCGGATAATGTCAATGTTGCCGCAGCGCATTCCTTCTACAACGGTCTTACCTCCCTCGGCGGACACAGTGCTCCGCACGGAAATTGTGTCGCTTTCGGTACTCTGGTACAGCTCTGTCTGGAAGGAGTTAAGAAGGAGGAATTTGAAGAAGTGCAAGACTTCTGTGTTGCCGTGGGACTTCCTATTACTATGGCAGAGCTGGGAAATTTTTCCGATGCAGATCTTCATACCATTGCTAAAAATGCCTGCATTCCCGGAGAAACCATTCATAACCTGGCAGGGGATGTAACGGAAACAGAGCTTTATGATGCAATCATTGCCGCAGATGCTCTGGGAAAAAAGAAACAGAACAGCCTTCGTGAGAAGAGGAAAGCACAATAAAGTAAAGAACAATAGAGTAAAGATTTTGTCCGTTGGTAAAAAACAGAAATTGAATGAGATTTATCATGTTATAATGACAGAAAATTCATTTGAAGGAGCAGTACAATGAAAGATCTGCAGAAAATTGAGGGAAGCAATATTTTCTTAAAAAAATGTATTCGTGAAATTGAAAATGCGGTGGATTTGGAATCTATCACTGTGGAAAGGGCGGTTTTCGGTCTTTTTTTCTCCGGTGTGAAGCTTTCTACAGGGCATGGAGGATTATGCTTTACTCCGGTAAAAGAGATTCCGGAGGCGGTTTGTTGTCCAAGCTCTGCGAAAGCTATGCCCTTTTCCGGAAAACTTAAAGGGAGGGCGGTTAAAGCCTATCTAGAGGATATTTTTTCGGAAAATATTCTAAGAAGAACTCTGGGAATTGCTGCGTTAAATGCTTTAAGTACATTAGTTTGGGAAAAGACGGAGCATCCGGAGTATGAGCTTCTATACGGTGCGGATGCTTTTGATGAAATTGATGTACAAAAATATAAAAAATCCGTGGTGGTGGGAGCATTGGTACCCATGATTCGAAAGCTTATGCAGGAAAATGCGGATTTTCATATTTTGGAAAAGGACAGCAGGACTCTGAAAGAACGGGAAATGCCTTATTTTCTTCCTCCGGAAAGGGCAGGCGAATGTGTGCCTTACGCGGATTTACTGGTGATTACCGGAGTGACCATCTTGAATGACACTTTGCCGGAGCTTTTAGCTATGGCAAAAAAGGATGCGGAAATTCTTGTGGTAGGCCCCACTGCAAGCATGCTTCCCGACTGCCTCTTTTCCAAGGGAGTAACGATGCTTGGCGGTATTCAGGTTACGAAAGCAGATGAACTTTTGGACATCATCAGTGAAGGCGGTTCCGGCTATCATTTCTTCGGAAAATATGCGGAAAGAACCGTACTAAGACGGAAGAAATAGCGGCTCAAAAATATCCGGAAAGGCTCTGCTAAATATCTTTTTGCCGACTATTGCTTTACGGATTGAAGATAAACTATAATGAATTCGATTTTGTGTAAACGAAAGCCGTTTATTTCATTGGACGAATTGGAGAAAAGGGGAAAACAGCATGAATCATGAGAAGATTCTCGTATTGGATTTTGGTGGACAGTATAACCAGTTGATTGCCCGGAGAGTAAGAGACGAAGGGGTTTATGCAGAGGTTTACAGTTCCGACATTGGTATAGAGAAGATTAAAGAATTAAATCCCAAGGGAATTATCTTCACCGGGGGACCTCAGTCCGTGTACAAAGAGGAAAGCCAGCATATCGGAAAGGAAATTTTCGAGCTGGGCATCCCCATTTTCGGCTTCTGCTATGGAGCGCAGCTCATAGCTTATGAGCTTGGGGGAGAGGTGGCTACAGCCCCTGTCAGTGAGTATGGAAAGACGGAAACCCATGTAGAGAAGTCTTCCGTGCTTTTCTCTGATGTAGCGGAAGAGACCACCGTTTTCATGTCCCACACCGACTATATTGCCAAGGTGCCGGAGGGCTTTTCTATTACTGCCCATACGGAGCATTGTCCTGTTGCGGGAATGGAAGATGGGAAGAGACAGATTTATGCGGTGCAGTTCCATCCGGAGGTACAGCATAGTGTGGAAGGGCAGAAGATGATTCATCATTTTCTCTATGACGTCTGCAAATGTACCGGAGACTGGAAAATGGAGTCCTTCGTGGAGGAGCAGGTTTCCCTTTTGAAAAATAAAATCGGCTCCGGCAAGGTGCTTTTAGCCCTTTCCGGCGGTGTAGACAGCTCTGTTGCAGCAGGGCTTCTTTCCAGAGCCATTGGAAAGCAGCTGTACTGCGTGTTCGTGGATCACGGCCTTCTTCGGAAAAATGAAGGAGATCAGGTGGAAGAAATCTTCGGCGAAAAGGGAGATTTCGAGTTAAACTTCGTCCGTGTCAATGCGGGAGAAGAGTATTTTGAGAAATTAGCTGGGGTGGAAGAACCGGAGAAGAAGAGAAAGATTATCGGAGAGCAGTTTATCCGTATCTTCGAAAGAGAAGCCAATAAAATCGGGGCAGTGGACTTCCTTGCCCAGGGAACCATTTACGCAGATGTAGTGGAATCCGGCCTTGGAAAGGGCGCAGTGATTAAGTCCCACCACAATGTAGGAGGGCTTCCTAAGAACATTTCCTTTAAGGAAATCGTGGAACCTCTGCGCCTTCTTTTTAAGGACGAGGTGCGTAAGGTAGGACTGGAGTTGGGCCTTCCGGAGCATTTGGTGTATCGTCAGCCCTTCCCGGGACCGGGACTTGGGGTAAGAATCATCGGAGAAGTAACTCCTGAGAAGGTTCGCATGGTACAGGAAGCGGACTTCATTTACCGTGAAGAAATCGAGAAGGCAGGACTTTCTCGTTCCTACAGCCAGTATTTTGCCGCCCTCACCAATATGCGCTCCGTGGGCGTCATGGGAGACTTCCGTACCTATGACTATGCGGTGGCGCTCCGTGCGGTGATTACCGATGACTTTATGACCGCAGAATGCGCGGATATCCCCTTTAGCGTACTCCAGAGAGTGATGAACCGAATCGTGAATGAGGTCAAGGGAGTGAACAGAGTGTTCTATGATTTGACTTCCAAGCCACCAGGAACGATTGAGATGGAGTAACAGGAAGCAAATAAGTTACTGTTATAAAACGCCTGAAAATACGGGAATTGATCGATTTTGATGAAGTAAAATTGTCTGAATGATTCTATTTTGATACTAAAAAAGCTGAAATAGCAGGTTCAAAAGGGAGTTGTTGAATTTAAAGTAAATTGTTTAGAAAGCCTTCCATCGTTTTGGTGGGAGGCTTTGACTAATAGATGGGGTAGTGTGTTATGAAAATTACTTGTAGGTTATTAAAAAATATAGCAATATTATTTTGTTCTATTTTTACGGTTGCCACAATAGCGAGTTGCATAATAAATTTGCTAATGGGTAATACAAACGATACCTATTTTCATATTTTGGATAGGGCAGTATTAACTTTCATTGGTTCTATTATTATTGGCATTGTAGCAGATATTGATTTAAAAAATCCAATATTTAATTGTTTAATTCCGTACTTGATTTTTATTATATTAGCTTTTCTGTATGTGTTCATTTCAGGATTTTTTGTTGAACTACATCCTAATGCCTATAGAGATATATTTATAAATGATACACTACCTTTTATAATAGTTTATGTAATCATAGATA